>JAGXOF010000140.1 GCA_023660035.1 Dehalococcoidia bacterium LH_S1 | reverse complement strand
ACCATATACCCCCTGACAAAGGGGTTTTTAGATTCAGTTTTTAAAGACCGTGGTGAAGATGGGTTAAGAGATTGGAGGGGTATTATAAGGTCAAAAGGCCCGGGAACACCGCTAAGTGGGGGTAAAATGATGATACATGCAAGGAAGACCAGACTAGTCCTGGCGGCGGTGGCACCGGTAGCGGTACTCTTCTTGATCACAGTGGTTTTGCTCTCAGGCCAGGCACTTGCCCAATCACCACAGTACTGGATGAAGAGCTATGGCGGCTCTTCCGGTGATGTGGCCCGTTCCGTCCAGGAGACCTCCGATGGGTATATCGTGGCCGGGGTCACAGTATGCTTTGGGGAAGGGATCGAGGTTTGGTTATTAAAGCTTCAGCAAAATGGTGCTATTCCAGGGTGCTCTCTTGGTATGGATTCCAGTGCAAACATAACAAGTACCAACGCCACGATCACAAATACAACGGGGCCTGTTGCTAACACTACTGCTACAACTGGCGATATTAACGCTACCGTTTTAAATACCGACTGCAGCACTGAGATGCAGTGCTCTTATTCTCCACCTGTGTCTACAGCCTCCGTTGGCGGCCACGTTATGCCGGTGAGCAAGTTTGAGGTTCTGGCCCCATGGATAGGGCTTGCGGGACTGGTGGTCCTCACCACAGCAGTTATTGTGGTCAGGAAGCGCATGTCGTTGTTGTAAAAGAGGCAGATATTCTGTTAGATATCGACGGTATTTTCTAACCACCTCTTACCCACCAAATCCGTCGAACATTTAAGCCCAAAGAGAGGACTGGTTTTTTCTATAGCCGAGATGATGGCTCTTTCCATTACCCTTGCCGACAGCAGGCCGAGAACGCTTAAATCCGCCTCGACGTGCCCCGTTGCCACTGTGAATATGGTGTCACCATCGAACATGGAATGTGCAGGCCTCATGGTTCTGGCATAGCCGTTTTGCGCCATGGAAGCCAGTTTAGTGGCCTGGGATTTGGTTAATGCGGCGTTGGTGGCGACGATGCCGATTGTGGTGTTGCCAGCAAAAAGGTTCTTTTTGTCGGCATAAGATTCAATCATGAGTGTCTCCGTATCGACCAGCCCCGTCAGGTCCTCATTCAAAAGGCCTGCCACCCGGTTCCCGCTTTCAGGGTCGATCACGTCGCCAAGGCAGTTAACCGCGACCAGGGCCCCGATTCTCAGTTCACCCAGCTGGATGGAGTAGCAGCCAAGTCCGCCTTTCATGGCCCGTGCCATACCCAGTATCTTGCCCACTGATGCACCGGTACCGGCACCCACGTTACCCTCGTCACAGGTCCCATCCGCAGCGTTTTGACAGGCCTGATAGCCCATTTCCTTGTCGGGTCTTATTCTGTGATCGCCAACTAGCAGGTCGAGCAGAACCGCCCCGCACACAATCGGGACTCTGGTTACCTGGACATCAAAACCAATTCCCCTCTCTTCCAGATACTGCATCACGCCGGAAGCTGCATCAAGACCGAAGGCACTACCCCCCGACAGCATGACCGCATGCATTTTTTCCACCATGTTTACGGGAGCGAGCAGATCGCTTTCCCTCGTCCCGGGGGAACCTCCCCTGATATCAATTCCAGCCGTCGCTCCTTTTTCACAGATTACTACTGTACAACCCGTGCCAGCGTCTAAATTCTGTGCGTGCCCTACTTTGATGTCCCCTATATCGGTGAAGGCTATTTGCTGCATAGAGACAGTCCTTTCTTCAGTTATATCAGTAATGACATTCTTGGTGCGG
>JAGXOF010000013.1 GCA_023660035.1 Dehalococcoidia bacterium LH_S1 | reverse complement strand
AATGGTACAAGCTACTTGCCGGGGTAGATCCACTCGGTGATTTCTGGGTTGATCTCCCCCCGGATCCAAAACTTGCTGAAGGTCTTAAAGCTTCGATTGTGGCTAATTTCGGCGTTGAGTGCTTACTATAGTGCTCAATATCAATTATGGCCAAAGCCATGCCTGGTGTGCGGGGGGGGGGGTAGTGCCCGAGCACGGAAATGGTAAAGATGGGCTAAGCAAAGGAAGATTGTAGGCCTTGCAATATGGGGAAAAAATAAAGCGGGGCAATTGCAAAACGGGATTCTACATCAATAATTGAAGGGGGCCTATATATCTCAATGTAGGCATAATAAATGCTTGGAGCAAGCGTACCAATCAAAGCAGCTACAATTATTGATTTTTGTAGGTCAAGTATCCGAGTTATTAATCCTGCTATGGTAGGAGGCACGATTATGAAATTAAGTGTACTAATGAGGCGATGTTTAGCGATAAATTTTCTGATCAAGGAATTTTCACCAAAGAAGTTCTAATAAACTTTTGGTAAACTTATAGATATCACTGGCATCTTTCTCATTAATAGGATGTTGGTGAATAGCATGAATCGGTATAGCCCTGCCTCCAGTTAACCAACCTCTAACCTGAGACAAAGGAAAATCCTTCCCTTCTTTTTCTTTAAGAAGTCGTTGAAGTTCATTAGCTGCTTCTGCCAGATTTCCCGAGGGTTTTTCCCCAAGCTCTTCTACTTTTCTTCGAACAATAGATTCAAGGAGAATAATTGAAAGAACGGCTTTAGCCCAATTTTCATCCAAATTGGAAAAGCCCTTTTCCTCGCCTAATTTAAGGAGACCTAATAAGGGTTCCAATTTTTGATATGGGCGCTTAATTTCCTCCTCTAATCTTTCTCGCAAAGCTTTTAGCCCGCCCTCAAAGAATATCTGCGAATACTCAACTTTAGGAGCTTCTTCAATTCTCTTGAGTCTATCTTTTATGTCAAAAATAACATTTGCTGTAGCATAACCACTTAAGACTAAATTCTTAATCTCATTGGAGTTAGGGGGCCTTTCGATTAAGATTATATCTCTCCCCCTACACCATTCCCTATAATCTATATCAGGTAAAAACTCAGCCTGTATTTCGTCATTTTTAACTTTTTCATCAAGTTCTGGGGATAAATGATAAGCTATTCTGCCACTGACTACGATAAGACGAGGGCCTTTTATGTTTTCTAAGCTTGCCTCCTTATCAAATAGATAAACAGTAAGACCGAGAACTTTTTCCATTCCTTTGTTTAACCTCCCTGAGTCTCGAGAGTTCCTAGTCCCAAGCTCCATACCCATTCCACCATCTATCCGACAGCCCTGCGTTTATTGGATTATTGCGTACCAAGCAATGCAGTTGAATCTCCCGAGCCAAATCACTTACTGAGCGATCGCTGAAGAAAGGCCCCCCTCCACCACAGTAATACAGACCGCGAGCCCACTTAGCTAACATGATGGCTCTAAACTCGCACTTACCAGAGGACAGTCCTCGAGACGTCAGTTTAATAGTTATGCCGTCAGGGACCCCATCTACATACTCGATGTAGCTTTTAACATAGTTACTCGGGGAGACCTTTGCCTCAACAGGTACCGGGGCGATAAAAGCCACTCCAAGACTTGCTACAAGTGCCATCACTAATAATCCTGCCATCCATTTCGACGCTCTGCGCTTCACTTTGATCTCCTCTTCCAGTTTTGTAACCCTCTCACTACCCTGTCGACCTCAGGGTTTTAGGCTTATCATGCTCCCGCTTAATAGATTTTAGAAACCTGGGCTGTTATCACCTCCTTCGCTTCAAATTTTCAGCAGTTGGGGACACATGTGCACTTTCTTCATATGCCTTTCACAGGTTGTCTAATAAGTCCAACTAGAAAACTTTCTCTCCCACCTTGGGGCAAAACATGGGGTTTGCTGCCATATTTTCCCCACTTCGGGGCTAAAAATCGGCTAGTTGCGTGGCTAATTCTCCACCATTCCCTCTTGGCTTACCCTTTTTGGACAGCCTGTTCACATTTAATATACCAAGGCCTTTAAAATGAAACAAGGGTAAAATTACTGATTTTCCATGTCCTCTTTGACCATAACCATAAGCTCCGTACGCTCTGGGTACGGAATAATTCACCAGACTGCTATGGCGTCCACTGTGCTCAGCTAAGCCGTGAACAACTAGCAGAATGGCTTTGGGTTTATCAGCTGGTAATCAACACTGATAGTACAGATTGAGCCCACGCTGTCCCTTGAATTGACTATCTGAGTGCTTCATTCTTTAGTACCAATAGGGCCGTTGGAAAAGGCCTTAGGTAGTGATAGGTGAATGAGAACCTAACGAGCCACTCTTTGACCTCAAGTTTAGAGTAGTAACTAGATGCTACCAAGCGAAGCTCAAAATGTTGTTGGTATTGAACAATACGCTAAAAAGTGCAATCAGATAAATTCTTGCTGATAAGCATTGAAGCCTATTTCTACACCTGATTGAACTAAACTAGCGCTGGTAGTCAGCGGGCAGTGATGACAAGAGACCGGATACCAATAGGCCTTCCAGTCTTTTCTAGCCCAAGCGGTTGTGCTATTATGAGTACAACACTCTTGGTTAGGAAAAGTCTGGATTGCCAGAACTTAAATACGTCCAATCACCAAAGGAGTTAGTCACTCCAATTGATATAACTCAATCTGCTTTTCTTGAGCAAGCCCTTAGGAAAACTAGGAAAGTTACTCCCTATGTAGACTTGGCAAAGCGTCTCTTAAACAAGCTCCAGGTGGTTCACGCACCGCAAGAACTATTGGGCTTTCCAGAGATTCGTGATGACCTTGTTACTGCTGCAGGTTTCTCGGATAAGGCTACCAATTATTTTTCCGCATCTCAACTAGAGGAGGCACTTCTGAAAGTACTACAAGAAATTGAACAGAAAGCTGGCCCTGACTGGCGAGCAGAGATTACCTATCACTTTCTGCTCACCAGGGGAGATACTCTTGGCGGTGTCATGCGTAACATAATGGGGGCTAAAGCGAAAGTCAAATTTATAGACGCGATCCTAGCGGCGTTGCGAGACAAGAGCATTGAACCTGCTGTGTCCAGAACGGAGGCTGACAAAGTGCAAAAGGTCTTGTGGCATGAACGAGTTCTACTCTTTGATAGAACACCGAAAATAATTGGTAAGAATATCGACGTTATCCTGCTGAGGCAACACCATGATGAGCGCACTTTGTTGACGAGTTGGGAAAGTTATTTAGCTTGTGGAGAAGTTAAAGGTGGAATAGACCCGGCTGGAGCGGATGAACATTGGAAAACGGCGTCCGGAGCTTTAAGCCGCATACGTGAGAAATTCCAAGGGAAACCACCCAAACTCTTCTTTATTGGTGCAGCCATTGAGAACTCTATGGCTGCTGAAATCTTTAGCCAACTGCAGTCTGGAGTGCTCAACCATGCCGCCAACTTAAACAGACCTCAGCAGCTTTCAGATTTGGCATCATGGCTTGTCACTTTATGACGCCTCCATATATAGACACATTTCCGCAGTTCCTGACGTCCATGTTCCTCCATTTGCTGACTACTATTGCCTTTACCAGTTGGTAAGACCCATATTGCTTCAACATCGAAGCCAGCTTGCTCGGCGATATCAGATAGTATCAAATCTACAGGAACATGGATACCCTGGTATTTAACATTATCGTTAACCATGACAAAGGTCGCCCCTGGCTTAAGTAGCCTAGCACACTCAAAAATGGCTACTGTCAACTCTCTGAAGTAATTTCTTACCATCCGAGGTAGGCCATTATTATTCAGTAAGCCCTCTTCACGACACTGGTCGAGATAACTGAGTATAAGATTAATCAGTTCCTGAGACTGAAAAGCCTCTGCAGCAAGAGATAACCGAGCCTGGTCTACTCGGTTCCCTAGGTCCTCCTTTTCGCGGTTCTCTACTGTGCAACTTAGCATTGCCTGGCGCAGGGTTCGTATCTCATCCTCGCCAATTCCCATCATAGCGAGCTCTAGAGCGTAGGTACGTGTATAATCATAACGGTTGCAATAGGGTGGCGAAGTAATCAACCCGTCAAAAGACTCCGTCTCTAATTTCGGTAAGATGTCAAAACATGATCCCCTGAGCAAGGTAATTCCCCCCGGCTTCTGTGTTTCCAAAAGTGGAAGTTGCTTGTGGCATATATCATAGGCAATCTGGTCTAGTTTAGCGCAAATCGCAGGCGTGAATGCTTTTATCGCTCCCTTGTCGAAAGGTTTCTTGCCCCATGTCCTACCTGAGCGAGAGTCCCAGCGAAGATATTGGCCATCCTTTCGTGTATAGCTAATATCTTCAAGTATACACAGGGCAGCAAAAGACAGAATGCGCCTCAGGTTATCTTCCCTGATTTTATCAACCTCATCCAGATAGCGGCCGAGCTCTGCCTCTGTCTCTGGTGGAAATGCGCCCTTGGTGATGGGAATATGAGAGAAATTTTTGGTCGCCCCTGGTTTCTGCCACACCAAACTTTGCCTGAACTGATGGATTCCGGCAGTTATTTGGTTAGTATTACCATTCTTGAGTATGCGCCGCACCTCAATAATCTCAGCGCTATTAGGGAGTAATTCTATACCCACAGAGTCAAGGCCAAGTTCACTTGCCACAAAAAGCGCGGCTCCAGAGCCAGCGAATGGGTCCAAGATACGCCCGACGTTTAGAGACAACCTTTGCAAGATATAATGAATGAGGTTAGATGAGAAGCCTTCCCTATATTTGTACCAGCGATAGCCATTCTTGTCTTTGTTGGTCTGGAAGCTAACTAAAGTGCGGTCAAGGTCATAGTTTACCTGAAGCTTATCCCGATATTTAGCATGTAGCCGCTCATCGGTTTCTTTGATGGCTTGTAGTATCTTAATGTCATTCACCGCTTGCTTCTCTCCAATGATGGGCTACTCTGGGCAAGATGGTCTAATAAAGCCTGTAGCTGTTGACGCTCGTATAACCTGTAGTTGTTAATTGGATGGCGAATCGCCTTCAATTTCCCCGTGCGGTCCCAGTTCCTAATAGTGGAGGTAGATACCCCCAGTAAGGCTGCTGCTTCACTTACTGTCAGGAAAGAATTTATGTTTGGCATAGCTGCTAATCTGTATAACTTTAGTAAAGGTTATCATACATTGCCAAGTTTGTCAAGAGTGTATCGCGGTAGATGGTGAATTGTCAAGGACAACAAAACGGTCTTTATTGCTCATTGTCCGCCACACCTGGGTCGCCGTACCTGTAGGCCACCGGATGTTTTTACCAATGAGGCTTGATGTGAAACACAAGGAAACAAATCAGACTTCAGTTCAACGCCAGTGAGTTATTACTAGGCATTATCCGAACGAGGTCTGGCGTGGTAGTCGTCCGCATACCCTGCTCTGGTTACTGATACACGATGATAAAAACCTGTAAAAGGTGCTCCCGCGCCGACCGTTAAACCATCCGTTCAACTTACCCGTTAAATTTAACGCAGTTTAACACCTAACCGTTCAACTTTGTATTGGGTTGAACGATTGTTTTTTATTAGAAAACAGGATTATAATGGCTGTGAAATGAAGATTGACAAGGTAATTAGACACCCCATCTCCTGGCTAATGGGTTGTTTAGTAATAGGAACGCTTAACCAACCAGCTAATACCGTTAATGCTGATAATGGGAAGCAGGTTACTCAATCTAATGGCAATAACTTCAAGATAGACTGGGATAAGTTAAGAGATAACCCCCTTTTCTATTTGGCTCTTTTGCCTTTAGCATGTAAAGCGGACCGTGATAAGACTGCGAACCGTGATCTCGATAACAGTGCCCTAAGGTGGTTGGCTCAATTTAATTCCAAGGAAATCGCTGACCGTATAGTAGCAGAGATGTGTGAAGAAGCTTTAGCTAAACAGCAAAGGCAAGGTCTTCAACCTAATCCTACTGACTCCGCTAGCTCACAGATATGGGAGATGATTCAGGAAGCCGATGCCAAATATTGGCAATCAAGAGCTGCCTCAGCTTCATCAACCACGAGCTTGGTGCATCCTGTAACCAAGCCATCTCCAGACCCTCAGACAATTGAAGCTGACAAATGGATAAGGCTAATTCCGCATCCTTCCATTGTCCTTATTCTGGGTAAACGAGGCAGTGGTAAATCTGCCTTAGGCTATCGATTGCTTGAGCACTTGCATTACACAGCCCACCCCTATGTAGTTGCCTTGCCCAAGGATGCTAGGAAGTTACTACCTGACTGGGTAGGGATGGCTGCTAGTTTAGAAGATGTGCCCCCCAAATCTATTATCTTGGTGGATGAGGGCTATCTTGGTTATCACGCCAGGAGAAGTATGACTGCCACCAGTGTTGAAATGTCACAGATTCTGAACCTCAGCCGCCAGCGAGAGCAGACCCTTATCTTCGTTACTCAGGAGGCAAGACAAATAGATAGGAACGTAGCCAGTTCAGCCAATGTGGTGATATTCAAGGACTTAGGCATTCTCCAGCTTGAGTTTGATAGACGGGAGTTAAATAAAATTGCAACTAATGCCCAGCAAGCCTTTGCCACTATCACTGGTAATAAAAAGAGGTGGGCCTATATTTATTCCCCCGACAGCGACTTTATGGGGCTAATGGAAAATTCTCTACCCATATTCTGGAGAGACAAGTTAAGCCGCACCTTTGCTACCGGTGCGGAGCCAATAGCTAGAGCACCTAGGAACATACCACCAAGTCAGCGAATTGAAAAGGCAAAAGAACTTTCACGACAAGGCTTATCACTGGGGCAAATAGCCAAACTGATGGGAGCATCTAAGACAACAATTAAGAATTACCTTGAGGGTTATCCATATAAAAGGTAGCCCAGTCAGCGGATTTTGAGAAGGCAAATATTGGCGAAGGCTTAAAGCCATCGCTTTCTTTTAGGTAGGGTCGCCTTTCAATGTACCCACTATTTCATAGCTCCCCAATGACGTTCTCTGCTATAGTATAATCACCGGAAAAGCCAGGCTTCGGCCTGAGTGTACACAGGAGCACTGCAAGGTCCCCCGAATGAGTGAAGCCGGTGCCGACTTTGTAGCACAAAGAAGGGCCCTAGCCCCCTTTGTGGGCTAGGGTTTCAGCTCCTCTGCAGCAAAGCACAAAGGAGGCATCCATGAGGAAGCTCATCTTAATTCCCGTAGCGACCCTTCTCCTATTAGACTTATTTGTCACATCCTGCAGTCCGCAGGTCACACCTACTCCCACTGGAGTTTCACAGGAAGAGTATGCAGAGATAAAAGCTGAGCTTACCACAACACGAGCTAAAGTTGAGGAGCTACAAAGCCACCTTGATGCCATAGGAGAACCAATACCTGTGTCAAAATTACCTTCTGAGTATCATGTAGCCTCATTTGCAATAGAGCCAGATGGGCATTATGAATTCTCCATTTATGTGAGAGAAGAAGAGACATTATTTCTGTCTTGGCAGGTGAAAGAGGGGGAAGCGGTTTGGTTTCATATTATAACGCCTCTTGGAAAAAGCTTAGGATTTTATGAATATCAACCTGGGAATCTTGCCCATGGCACTTTAAGTGATGGCCTCTGCCAAGCGTTTAAAGGTGGCATGACAGTATTTAGCCCTTCGGAGTCTGACTGGGGAGAAGGTTATTATAAAGTTGATGTTAACTCTCGACCCTCTTCTCCTGCCAAAGTAGAAGTTTGGTATCGGATTGAGAAAGCAAGAGCGCTTACAAAGGAAATAACAATTAACAAGATAAAGTCTCGCCTTTCCGAGCTTGCTGAGAGTGATGAAGCTAAAGACTACCTTGATTCATTTAATGAGTGGGTTGCCTGGAACGCAAAGTATTTAGACCCTTTTGACGAATTTAAGCTTGGCTATTGGCGTGTATTCGCTACCCACGGTGAAGAATTAACACCTGAAAAGGAGCGAGAACTTAGGGAGCAGGGTTATTGGTTTTCAGACTTTGGACTTGACCATTGGCGACGGTTTGCTCCACCTGGTTATCCTCATTGGGGTTATGCTAGTTGGGTGGTCTTTGATAACGGCATAGTGATGCCTAAACCACCATACAAGGATACCGAAAATAGTGAAAGTGCAATGCGTGTGGAATGGGACTTGGTTTGGTTATCAGGCGGGGAAAGTGGAACGTTCCCTATGGATAGGGTCAAGTTGACAGACATTACCAAGTAATGCTACTTTTCCTGAGTTCTCTCTTTCCTGTTTTTGCATAGCCAAATCCCTTCTCAAAGGTTATCCGATTTTAATTGTTTATTTTGCAGCCCCTTAGTTTGCCTAGCCAGAGGGGTGATTTTATTCTGGGAAAGACCCCCAAAACACTTGACATCATATACATAGGTCTATTATAGTTTATGTATACGAGATAAGCTATGGCAGACAGAAACCAGATGACAATTGGAGTTAACCGTAAGAAGTATGACCGACTAAGTGAAAGGAAGGAGACACTGGAGGAAGCTACTGGTCGGCACTTTGACTGGGGAACTTTCCTGCTCATTTTAGCTGGTTTGCAGTCGGCAGATGAGTTTGCTGATAAAGAGCAAAACAAATTTGTTGAGATGCACAGCAACGAGGGTGAGGAAGCTAACCTAGAAGACTATGAGGAAATCTCCGGTTGGGTGAGTAAGGAGGAGGTTGAGGAGATTGTTAAGGGACAGGCAGATAGGATAATAACGGAGCTTAAGGGCTAAATAAATTCGCCGGTAAAAGATAAATGCCAGGGGTTCGGTCTAGCGAAAGTGTTCCGACTCAGCTCAGGGGCCTTGAACGGTTAGAAGGCCAAATGAATGATGGCGGGCAACCGTCAAAGCGGGTGTTGGTCAAGTGCCTGACTGAATATGAGGTCTTACTTCGGTCTCTGTGGCTTTGGAGTTCAAGAAAGAAGTGAGCGATGAGAGGCGGAATATCTAGGTGAGGAATAAAAATTAAGGAAGCTGGCCTCAATTGCATGAACAACCAGCTTCCAAAGGAGTTATTTATGAGATCTCCCACAAACGATTCCAGTATAAAGCAAAAATATCAAAATTTAAACCTTTCTCCTGTTCCTCTCCATCGAGGCACGAAAATCCCTGCAGTAAAATGGAAATCCTGGGAACCAACCCCCGAAAGGATTGATGAATTCTCTAAATACGGAGTTAATTGGGCTTTAAGAACTGGAAAGGATTACGGGATTATTGTCCTTGACCTTGACTTGGATAAACCCGGGGCTGAAGAGAGCCTTCTTGAACTTCCCTTTCTAAAGGACATTGAAACTGTAACCACTCTAACCCCCTCTGGTGGCGAGCACCGTTGGTTTAAACCCAATAGTCAGTTTATCCCCTCTGGTGAAATCCTGCCTGGGATTGAAATTCTAGGAGAGGACCACCTTGCTACGGTTCCTCCAAGTAAGGATTATCAGTTCGAGATCGGCCATTCCCCTGATGAAGTCGAAATAGCCCCGCTCCCCCAAGAATTGGAAGACCTTGCTTTTGGGAGGAAACCAAAGAAAACCCAAGGAAAGCAAGAATCAGGGCCCAAGTTCAACGGAACCCAAAAAGAAGCTCTGGAAAGGACCTTAGACGAATACCTCCCCGGAGCGAAGAAACAAGGGGGGGAAATTGCAGGCTATACCGATCCGAATTCACAAAGCAAAGCCCATATTAACGTGAATCTGGATAAGGGTGTTTTTATAGATTGGCATAACCAAGAGGGTGGAACAATTATCCAGCTTCTTAAACTCCTTGGTGCTCCTATTCCCCAAGACCTTGAAGAAATGGGGAAGCCGGGAATCCCCGAATACCTCCCCATCTGGGCAATCGACAAAGCCTGGTTCAAGAAATGGAAATGTGGGGAACCTATCGTAGTGACCCGAATGGATGGTGTTCCCATCTATTCAGGAAGGGCCTTTTGTATGACCTGGGGTTGTCCTGAGTGTAGTTTAAGGCTCACAAACATTCAAAAAGCGAAGGTAAAACAAGAGCCTATAAAAGCCTTGATAAAAGCCACTGACAATAAGGAAGAGGTTGGGAAGAAGTTGGCCAAGGTGAAGAGGACACATAAAGGCTTTGAATATAAGCGGCTTAAAGGGGAAGATTCAGAGTGGATTTTGGTTAAAGATACCGGGGATGTGGAAATTATTATATATACTCTCCAAGAGGAGTTTAGAAACAATATCATCTGGGATCCCACTGAGGATGAGATCGACCAGGTAGTTGAGGATTTGCCCAACGCCAAGGTAGAAAGGAAAGAAAGAAGGGTTATCGGGTCTCGAAACTACCACAGTAAAGCAGAGAACAGTATATATAATAATTTCAACATGAAGGAAACTTCTGGGACTGTTGAGGAAGATGAGTTGACAAAGGCTATAAAGGATAACGAGGGACCGAAACTCGATATGGTGCTTCTCAAGGGGAACTATGAGGAACTCTTACAAAAACTTGGGGAAGTGGGGTTTGAGGCACAAGATACTTCAAAGACCGGGGAAACCCATATGCTCATTGGGAGCACACCAATAACTGAGAAAGTATTTGAGCAGTGGGGGCTTGATGTTAAGGGTGTTATCGAACTACCCAGGAGGCCGCAGGGACCATAAGGGGGTTTGTGAAGCCTTACAGACTGGTTTCATGGTAGTGATGGTGAAAGGTATTGCACGGGGCGTTTGAGCAGACAGATTTGGATTCTGAGGAGTTGAGATGGTTAAGGCAGCAGCATACTTGCGTGTTTCCACGAGTGAGCAAAGCACTGATAACCAGTTACCGGCGATTGAGCAATACTGCCAGAGTCGGGGCTATGAGTTGGTAGCCGTCTACCAGGAGAACGAATCAGCATGGAAAGATGGCCACCAAAAGGAGCTGTCCCGGTTGCTGGGTAATATTCGGAATGCCCGGCGCAAGGTAGATATTCTTATAGTCTGGGCCCTGGACAGATTAAGCCGCCAAGGGCCGTTGGCGGTGCTGAGTTTAATTGACAGCTTGCGGTTGCATGGATGTCAGGTGGTGAGTCTGAAAGAGCCGTTTACCGACATGCCTAACGGGCTTGACAGTGTCATGTATTCCCTTGTGTCCTGGGTAGCAGCCTACGAGTCTGAGCGCCGGTCTGAGCGCACGAAGGCGGGGTTGGAGCGAGCGCGTGAAGCGGGCAAAACACTTGGCCGCCCGGCCGGTAAGAAGGATGGCAAAAAGCGCTGGAGAAAACATCCGGTGGTTTATAGGTATGGTGGTCCAGGTGCGGCGGACAATAAATAATAGGGACTCTATTGAATTGAAGGGAGCATGTTCGAATCTATAATTAATAAGTATCTTGATATTGGGCACGAAAAAGTTTGTCAATGCTCTAAAAACCACCTTAGTTGTTTGACACCTAAAGAATGGGGTCGTTGCATGGTGGGCATTTGGGAATTTTACTATGAAAAACGAGATATACGAAAAAAGAATCTACACCCCGCTACTTACCCAATTGCTTTACCAACGAAATGTATTAAATTATTTACACATGAAGGAGAGCTAGTACTCGATCCGTTTGTAGGAAGTGGATCAACATTGGTAGCTGCACAAGACCTTAACAGAAATGCCGTAGGTTTTGACTTGAAGAAAGAATATATTGATCTTTCCGAATCGAGACTTGCGCAACAGAATTTTCTTAATACCTCTCAGCAAATTGCAATACACGAAGATGCACTCAATATTCCCAATTATCTTAAAGAGGCAACAGTAAAATTGGTCGTAACCTCACCCCCGTTTTCTAGATTTCTTGATAAACCACGTTTAAATAAAAGTTATAGATCTGATCTTAGGGTCAATGATTATTACAAAACTGTACAGCAATATTCAACTAACGAGAATGACCTCGGAACCATGCCTCCAGAGGGATTCAACGATGCTATAGCTAATATTTTCAAAGGGGTTTTACCGCTGCTCAAACCTAAAGCACATTGTGTTATAAACGTTAATGATCTCTGGTGGAAAAACAAGCGGATACCTACACATGTCCATATAATAGAGATGCTTACTGAAGTTGGTTATGAGTTACGCAATGTTTTGATATGGGATAAGCGAAACCTTGTTAATAATATAGGTATCTTTGGATGGCCAAGTAACTTCATAAAAATGGGAGCCACCTTTGAGTATATACTGGATTTTTGGAGACCGCCTGAATAAACAACCCCAGAGAACTTGCTCATAACAGCGATTTAAGGAGGAGGCCACCATCCTTGGATCTTAATGAATTTAGTCTCAAATTCAGAGAAATTAGGGAACACGGGTTTTACAAATCCATGAGAAAGGGACCAACTGGTGTTGGACACACATTGGAACAATGCTTAGGACTTACCGAGAACAATATTGCCGTGCCCGACTTGGGGAATGTTGAGTTAAAGGCACATCGAGACAATGCTACTAGCCTGGTAACTCTTTTCACGTTCAACAGGAAAGCGTGGGTGATGTCTCCTCTCTCAGCAGTCCGGGCCTACGGGACACCAGACCAAAATGGGCGTCTTGGGCTGTACTTTACCATGAGTCAGCAACCCAATAGTGCAGGCTTGTTCTTGGCCATCACGGATGAAGTAATATCGGTGCGGCACATATCTGGCCAAATCCTGGCCCGTTGGTTCACTAAGGAACTGAGTGCACAGTTTCATGCAAAGATGGCAGCCCTGGTGCTTGTGACTGCCAGAACCGAGATACGTGGCGATATTGAGTATTTCAACTACTATCGGGCAAGATTGCTGAAAGGAACCTCTCCTGCACTAATTGCTGACCATGTACGACAGGGCAATATACTGATTGATCTTAGACTTCACGATGCACTCACACAGGCGAGAAACCATGGCACAGGCTTCCGAGCCAGTGAGAGTTCTCTTGATGAATTGTTCTCCAGTGTAGTGACATTGTGACTTTTTGAAGCACGAGAGGCAAATGAAAAGGGAAACCAAGGCACACGCCGAGGTTAGTATGTTGCTGGTATACCGGCGACTCTATGGGAGGTCACCCTCGTGTACCCCTTCTTACCTTATTCCAAATACATCCCTAGAATGCTGGTCTTGCACTATTTAGAGTTATGTGCAAAGTGTTGGATAAAAAGGGATGGTCTACAGGCATAGTGGACTAAGTGTGTCGATAGATACGCAACAAAGGGCGTTATCTGCAAGCATTGAGGAGGAACTAATATGCTTGAAAAAATAAATAAAGTAAAGTATTTTGGCCTTTTCAAAGATTTCGAGTGGAACAGTAATGCACCGAATTTCAGTCAGTATAATATAGTATATGGATGGAATTATTCTGGAAAGACAACGCTTTCAAGAATATTTAGGTGTGTCGAATTAAAGGATCTTCATAAAGATTTCCAAAATGCTGAATTTGAACTTACGGAGGATAAAAATAAAAAGATACGGCATGACAGTTTAGACAATTCCTCGTATCAATTTCGAATTTTCAACACTGATTTTGTGGAGGATAATCTTCATTGGGATAGTCAAGAAGCCGAACCAATTTTTATTTTAGGCAAAAAAGACATCGAGTTAGAGAAACAAATTAAATCAATAGAACAAGAAATTAGTGATTTAGAGAATAAAAAGAGGAGCGAGGAAGAAAGGAACTTAAATGAGGGTTTAGAGGCTAGATTAACTGATAAAGCGAGAGATTTAGATAGAATTAAACCACCCTATGATAAAAGAAGATTGAGGAATAATTTGGAAAAAATAAAATCAGATCCTGAAAATTACTGGTTAAGCGAGGAAACTGTCCACGGTTTACGTGAAACATTAGGGGCTTCTTCTAAAGACAAATTGTCAGAAATTCCCAGAAAAACATTGCTTCAAAATAAACCAGCAGAAATTGAAGGAATATTGGATAGGACAATGCTATCTCCAACTATTGAAAGACTGGAAAGTAATCCTGAACTTAATGCTTGGGTTAGAAAGGGGTTAGATTTACATAAGGGTAAAGAGAAGTGTGAATTTTGCGGTAATCCACTTCCAGAAAACCTATTAAAAGAATATGAAAAACATTTTTCAGAAGAGTACGAAAGTTTAATGGAAGACTTAAACACATCAATCCAAGATTTGAAAAAATATAAAATTTCAATATCTTTACCCAATGTAGAGAGGCTTCATCCACAATTAGAAATTCAGTATAAGGATACTATGGCTAAACTTGAACAATGCGAAAACGAATATAATGAAAGCATTGATAACCTAATGGGTTTGTTAAGAGACAAAATCAACAATCCTTTCAAAAAACTTTCGGAGAGGATGATTCGCTTTGATGGCGATTGTATTGATAAGAATTCCAAACAGTTGAATGATATTTTCAGGAAACATAATAGTATTAGTGATAACTTCAAAAATGAACAAGAAAAGGCTCTTGAAAAATTAGAATTGCATTATGCTTGCGAGTTTAACCAAGAAAATGAATACTTCGATACCCTTAAGAGATTAGAGGGACTGAAACAATTGAGGGCTCAAACAAGTGAGGATATTGAGAAAAAGAGAGGGGAAATAAGTAAGATTGAATCACAATTATCGGATATCGCAAAAGCTGCTGATAAGATAAACCAACATTTAAAGAACATGTTTGGTAGGGAACACATAAAAATTGAGACTGTTGGGAAAGATAAATTCAAAATATTGAGAGACGGTTTTGATGCTAAAAATTTGAGTTCAGGAGAAAAAACGGCAATTGCTTTCTCGTATTTTTTAACTCGCCTTGAAGATAAAGAAACCGATATTTCTAAGGCAATAGTTTTTATTGATGATCCTATTTCAAGTTTGGATTTTAACCACTTATATAATACATTTGCAGTAATACAAACTGAATTGATTGGTTGTCATCAACTTTTTGTTTCTACCCATAATCATGAATTTTTTAATTTGATCAAAGAATGGTTTAAAAGAGTAAAAGATCATAAGGAAAAATGTCGTTTCTATTTGAACGAGCGTGTAACAAAAAATGGAGCTGAAGCTTCGGATATTAGAAAATTACCTTCACTTTTATTGGATTTTAAATCGGAATACCATTTTCTTTTTTCTAAAATCAAAGCATTTACAGATAACCCAAACACAGATTACGAAAATTTATATCAATTACCGAATATAGTCAGAAGATTTTTAGAAGCATTTATTGGGTTTAAGTATTCAGCAGGCTTAGATGAACTCCAGAAAATAATAGATAAGGAAAGTGATTGCATAAAAGTAAAGATGTTTGTACAGGAATTTTCTCATCAAAGAGATTTCATTAGGTCTCTAAGATTTTCTGATACTAACGAATGTAAAACAGTTGTGGACATTGTTTTAAAATCAGTGGAGAGTAAAGATAGTGAACATTACAAAACTCTGGAGAATGTATATCACAATGCCAGCAGATAACAGTGGATATATGGCTCGGCTATGCCTTGCCCAAATTTGCCTCCGGCAAACTTCATATACTCACAAGATGTTAGCCGAATACTGGGTGGCTAATGATTTACCTTACAGTGGTATGGTTCACAATTCCAAGTTCTGTTACCTGATGGTTCTCAATAGAATGCCAAGGTTTCGAGCGATACCATGGCCTTAGGCTTTACGCTGATCCAGAGCCCTACGTCTGGTGTCTGTTTACGATTCCTTAGGAGACCATAAGTGGACGATTTTTGGGGCCGCAAAGCGATGTTGTCCCGTTTCTGGGGATCATTGATATCTCAGGGGAGGGGGAGACTCCCCTGACTGGAGGGCATGTCTTGACGTTGGATGGCATTCGGTCGGAATATAGTGAGCGGGGGCATGAAGTTTCGATGGTTGGGAGTGTGATTTTATTTAAGGAGCTTAGATGGATTTAAAGGAAGCAGAGGCAGCGATAAACAGGCTTGTCCAGATCCCACCTCCTTCCAACCTCTGGCACTATAGAGCTATATACACTTCTGCCTTAATCCTCCGTGAAGCAAATTACCCCCAGGAAAAGTGTTTAGATTTCGCCTTCAAATGGGTTGAAGAATATCGAAAGAGGGGGAAAAGGGCACCTAACCCCAGCAAAG
>JAGXOF010000139.1 GCA_023660035.1 Dehalococcoidia bacterium LH_S1 | reverse complement strand
TCCTATTTTGAGAGATTGCCTTGTTAATGACACGATACACAAATACCAGTTTACACTCTCTTAAGCAAGGAGCATTACTTATTGAGCACTACCAGATGGTGAATTTTGGATTTTTGTTTTTATTGTGTAATGTCAAATAACTATGTGGTGGGGTTATCTATAACCAAAATCTGGAGGTCATCATGGCAAAGCGTTCACAGGAGAAAAAAATGCTTGAAAACGGCGCTCTAACGGGAATTAAAGTAGTGGATCTGTCACGGCTGCTGCCGGGGCCGTATTGCTCCATGATTCTGGCGGATCACGGGGCCCGCGTAATATCGGTAGAGGATAAACGGTTTCTCGCGGAGGGATTGTTCCTTAACACCGTAAACCGGAACAAGGAGCATATAACGCTTGATTTGAAATCTGAGCAGGGAAAGGCGATCTTCTTTCGGCTGATCGCGGATGCGGATGTCATACTTGAAGGATTCAGGCCCGGGGTCGTTGAAAAACTGGGCGTGGACTACAAGACCGTATCTGAAAAAAATCTGGGAATCGTTTACTGCTCTGTGTCGGGGTATGGTCAGACCGGTGCCAACCGGGATCGAAGCGGGCACGACGCCAATTATCTGGCATTGGCCGGTGTTCTTGACCTGATCGGCGAGAAGGGACGGGGGCCGGCTATTCCGGGTGTCCAGTTCGCAGATATCGCAGGCGGCGGGATGAATGCCGTTATCGGCATTCTGATGGCATTGCTTGCCCGGCAGAAGACGGGCCGCGGGCAGTATATCGATATTTCCATGACCGATTCCATGGTCGCCTTCATGCCTTTGGTGCTGTTTTTGGACCAGGAGCAGGGCATGACCCCCGGCCGGGGGGATTCCCTTCTCTCGGACCGGTATGCATGCTATACTACGTATCAGACAAAAGACGATCGGTATATCGCCATCGGTGCCCTGGAAAACCATTTCTGGCAGCGGCTTTGCGATCATATGGGGGTTCCCGAATATGGCCCTCTCCAGTTCGACGAGTCGAGAAGGGAAGAAATACTGGATTTCATGCGGCGTCGATTCGGGGAGAAAACCCTTGAACATTGGGCCGGGGCACTGTCGGAGGTGGACACCTGCTGGGCATCGGTGCAAACGTTCAAGGAAGTCCTTACGGATCCGTTTTTTACCGAGCGGGAGATGGTTGTGGAGTTGGAAAACAAGTCGGGTAAAACAACCAAAACCATCGGGGTGCCGGTGAAACTGAGCGATACGCCAGGCGGCGTTCGCACGCCGCCAGATGCGTTCGGAGAAAGCACCGTGGCCGTTCTTCGGGAGCTGGGATATACCGAAGACGACATTCAACAATTTTCGGATAATGGAGCGATCTGATGCACGTGCTGGTTGAAACCATCGGATCGTCCATCGGCAAAAAGCTGCTGATGGCGCTAACAGGATTGGGTTTCCTGGTGTTTCTTGCCATCCACTTGGTCGGTAACCTGTCGGTTTACGGGGGAGCGGAGATGTTTAACAGTTATGTGGAGCACCTCCACTCCCTGGGAATTGTAATTAATATCGCCGAGATCGTCCTGTTGCTGGCGGCGGCAATTCATGTCATCACCGGCCTTTTTCTGTGGATTGAAAATATCAGGGCCCGTCCGGCCCGTTATGCAGTGAAGAAAAGCGCCGGCGGCCGGACGCTGGGTTCCGTCACCATGCCGTATAGCGGAGTGCTGATTCTTGCCTTTGTGATATGAGAGTGTTGCCTAACTAATTACACATATGCTAAACTATCTCTAATCTTGTTGAT
>JAGXOF010000138.1 GCA_023660035.1 Dehalococcoidia bacterium LH_S1 | reverse complement strand
AAGAGGGAGGTTCTGGCATATCAATCTGTAAACACATCTTGAAGCCAGGACATATGACTACAAAAGGAATGGTACTACAACTCTGTTTGCGGCGCTCAATGTGGCTACCGGTGAAGTGATTGGGGAGTGTCACCCCCGACACCGCCATCAGGAGTTCCTCAAGTTTCTCAAACAGCTTGATAAAGAGGTGTCGGGCAAGGAGTTACACCTAGTTTTGGCCAACTACGGTACTCATAAACATGAAAAAGTGCAGAGGGGGCTCAAGAGGCACAGGCGGTTTCACCTTCACTTCACTCCTACTGGAGCTTCCTGGATGGACATGGTAGAGATCTGGTTTGGTATACTCACTAACCAAGCGATTCGCCGAGGCAGTTTTGACAGTGTTGGCCATCTCGTTGGAGCAATAAGAGCCTTCCTTAGCCGATGGAACGAAGGAGATAGACCATTTGTCTGGACAAAAACAGCCGAACAAATCCTGGCAAAGGCTGTCAGATGATTAAACCTATTTATAGGACTGAATGCTAGGTCTCTTATTTAGAACGCCACCAAAAATTTAACAACAACGAAAGGAGAAGCATTATGGAAATTAAAGATTGTATTGGGGTTGTTACAGGTGGAGCATCAGGATTGGGAGAGGCTACTGTTCGCATGCTTGCAAGCGGCGGTGCGCATGTGACTATACTTGATGTGCAGGTGGACAAAGGCGAGGCGCTGGCAACGGAGTTAGGAGACAATGTTATCTTTGCCAATACGGACATAACCAGTGAAGAGAGTACTCAGGTAGGGATAAAAAAGGCAGTGGATGCCTTTGGCGGGATTAATATCGTGGTCAATTGCGCAGGAGTTGGAACCGCGCAGAAGATCCTTGGCAAGAAGGGACCAATATCCCTTGACCACTTTAACAAAGTAATTCAGATAAATCTTGTGGGCACGGTAAATGTAATCAGACTGGCTGTGGAACAGATGGTAAACAATACCCCGAATGAGGAAGGCGAGAAGGGCGTTATTGTTAATACCGGTTCTGCCGCTGCTACCGAAGGTCAAATCGGACAACCCGCATACAGCGCTTCCAAGGCCGGTGTTAACGGAATGACACTCCCGATAGCAAGAGAATGCGCTGAATACGGGATCAGGGTCTGTACAATCAATCCCGGCCTATTTGATACACCGATGTTCGCGACGGAGCCGGAGAATGTCCGTGAGGCCCTCGGTAAGATGATTCCATTTCCCAAGCGTCTCGGAAGGCCATCTGAGTATGCGAAACTAACCCAGCATATTATTGAAAATACGATGGTGAACGGTGAAGTGATCAGACTTGATGGCGGCATCAGGATGCAGCCGAAGTAATCCTGATGTGGCCAAGCCGCAAGGACTGAGCAATGAGGACCGAAAGTTTTTCCTTGAGTTTTTGCTGATGCCAGCATCTGCACAAAAAATGCAGTGGTGAGCGCAAAAATTCTAGTGTAACACAAGTAGTGGGGCAGGGGCGAGGGAGATGTTAAAGCCCCTATATCTATACAAATGGGTCGGGGAGGTTTTAACCTTCCCGTTCATTGTAAGTTCAGGATGGTGTTTTATAAGTGAGCAATTATTAATTGTAGTATCTTTAAGTAGTGTTTCCTTTTATTGTCTCAGACACTTTCTCATGACCATATTTCTCTCGAAGTTCGATCTTTTTGATCTTCCCGCTTGCTGTTTTAGGAAATTCACTAGTAAATTCTACATATTTAGGAATCTTATATTTGGCTATTTTCCCCCTTGAAGTTCGATCTTTTTG
>JAGXOF010000137.1 GCA_023660035.1 Dehalococcoidia bacterium LH_S1 | reverse complement strand
ACTCAAACCCAACTCGGCTCAAACGGTCTTTATAAGCTATGATCACTCTTTCAACTTTATGGTTCATCACTTCATAAAGTAACTGGAAAAACTCCCTTCTTTTCTCGAATGAAATTCCAGAAGCTGTATCAGCATAAATTCCATCAAGCCTAAAACCAGAGCTGAAAATCCATCCCTTTAACATCTCTATCTGGTTATCCAAGTCATTCTTTTGTTTAGGTGTTGAAACCCGAGCGTAAATATAATTCTTCCTTCGGATATTCTTGTTCAGCATCTGATAAACATCATCATCATGCCAATCATAAACACCACTAGGGAGTTTTGTTCGCTGGATAATTCCATCCTTACCATAGCGAAAAAGGGTTGGCCTTGATATCCTCAATAACTTTAAGACTTCGCCTGCTTTCATGACAATTTCATTATATCACACGATTAAATTATATGCAAGTCTTACTTCTATTCTTTTCTATATTTCCCTGTTCATCTTGCCAATGATAGGAATACATACGATTATCTCTGGAAACATATTCACGGATATATAATGTACTGTTATCTGTTAAAACAGCTTCTACTTTTATGTAAACTGTAACCACTACTAATTTATCCTCCTCTTCTGCAACTATTGGTGCCACTTGCACCTCTAAACGAGAGCAATTTCATTGTCCTATGTCCTATGTCCTATGTCACTGGAGTTTGTTGAGTTCTTTGAGTTCCTTGGGTTTATTGGGTTTTGCGGATATCTGGCCAATCATGACTACACCATCCTTTATCATGTTTTTGATGGTATCTTCCGCCTCTTTATATTCTCGTTCGGAATATACATGAGGCTCAAGATGAGGTATATCAAGTGTCCTTTTAACCGTGCTATACGCCTCCTGTTTTTCCTCCCCTTTGTAAACAACCAGAACATCCACATCACTGGCTACAGTATAATTTCCCCTGGCATAAGAGCCAAACAACACAACTAACGTAAGGGGGAGTTCTTTTACAAGATTTCCCAAATCCTTGCCGAGTTTCTGAATAATCTCTTCTCTATTAAATTTGGGATAGAAGACTTGAACAGAACTTGACGATTTTTCAGCATATGTAATAAGTCTCCCTGCCTCATCTATCCAATCTTTGCTTCTTTCCAATACCTCTTTCCTTTATGTGCTGATACTATTCTATTGTCCATTTATGGTATCCTGAGACCATTCCAGTTCAGAATTATTATCGATACTTTTGGATTCATGGTCCCCTAAAAACCTAACTCTTCTGGAGTTATAGCTTTAATATTCTCTATTCTGTTGAAATGGTCAATGTCTCTTGTAACAATCTCGTGGATTCCCAGCGGAAGAGATGTGGCAGCGATTAGACAATCATTTAATTCAATCTCTTCCCCTTTCTTCATCAATTCGGCATAAATTCTGCCACCGTCTACCGCAGTCTCCCTACTCAAATCCACTATATTCACGATGGATAAAAGTTTTAGTGTCTTTTCCAAAGCATCTTTTCTTGGAGACCTATATGCTCCTACACTTAGCTCCGCAACTGTTATTGCAGACGTAAAACCCTTGTTCCCTTCCTGTAAACTCTTGAATAGCGATTTGGATGACTCAACTTGTTTAGTCCTCAAAGCATCCACAAAGATCGAGGTGTCTATGAAAAGTTTCATACCCGCTCTGTTCTCCTCAGTCCTCTCACAAATTCCACACCATCCACATCGTATCCCCACGCTCCCGCAACAGATTCTACAACATCCTGTTCAGGCTTCTTCGCTTCCCTCACCATTTCCAGTAT
>JAGXOF010000136.1 GCA_023660035.1 Dehalococcoidia bacterium LH_S1 | reverse complement strand
CAATGTAGATCGCGTGGTCCGAAAATTAGAAGATTTAGCCCCCGAGGGTTTAGCTCTGAGTGTTATTTCCCTGGCTGAACTTTATGAGGGAATTTACTATTCCACTGATCCCCCTGGAAATGAAAAGGCCCTCCGGAAATTTTTAACCGGGGTTTCCGTTTTGGGAATTGATGAAGGGGGCTGCCAAATTTTTGGAAGGGAAAGGGGGAGATTAAGAAAGGAAGGGAAAATCATTAGCGACTTTGACCTTCTAATCGCCTCCACCTGCCTACACTACAAGCTCACTCTTTTAACAAATAATGTTGCTCATTTTGAAAGAATACCAGGCTTGAAAATCATTTCTGTTTAATCGTGTTTTCCGAAAGATACGGACGTTTTTAGGAAGAAGGGAGGTAATCAGTGGAAGAGGTAGGTAGTTGAAAATGATGGAACAATCTAGTAACTTTAATCTTATGTGGGGGGGGGACGACCGTTTTTGTAAGTAATAGGTTTAGTGGGATATGTTGAAAATCATTACTAAAGAGGAGATAGCATGATTAAGAAAGGTTTCTTAGCTGCCATTGTCATTATAGTCGTAATTGTTGCTGCAGGCGGCATCGCCTACATTTCAGGAGTGCTTCGTGCTCCGGAACTGGAAGATATAACCCTATCGTGGGGTAAGGTGACCTCCAGCACAACCACTATTGGTGCTGACATTGAAGTAAACAATCATCTCCCATTTGGCATTGGTTCAGAATCGATAGGGGTGGAGATGCCCTTTTACATCTATGACGCTAAGGCAGCACAATTTGACCTTCCGAGCCTTAGTTTGCCTCGTGGCCCCTCCACTGTGGAGGCCTCCGCCACTATGGTGCAAGCCAACCTCCCACAGTGGTGGCCGAATTATGTAGAGCAAGGAGAAGTACTCAGGACCGCCATTCAACCACGTGTGAAGGCCCGGGTGTTTGGCATGCCCTTATCCACTGGATTGCCTGATCTCCAAACGGAGGTTGATGTCCCTATCATGAATGACTTAGGTAGCACGGAACCTATGACAATGGGGTTCGATGACGCCCCTCTTCACGAGATTATGCAAAACCCGAGTGACCACTTTGTGAGTAGCCCTCCCCGGCCGTCGCGGCCTATTCTCACTGTTGAGTCTTGGGAACTGCACTGGGGGAATGCCACTAAGGCAACGACTCAAGTTCTCGGAACTATGGTACTACGTAATGAGTTGGCAGTACCCATCCCAATCCAAGGTCTTCGTATAGGCCTCGACATGAACGAAATCAGGGTTCTCCCGGATACTGAAATTACTCCTGCACAATCAGAGCTGCCACCAGGTAAGAGTATTCCCGTCACAATAGAGGCGAACATAGACAATAGCAAACTTGTCCGGTGGTGGACATCCCACCTTCAGGAAGGAGAGAAGACCATTGTAACAGCAAGATCTAGCATAACAGTGGTACTACCTAAAACCTCTTTACCTGGCCTCCCGAGTGACATACGGCTCCCGCTTGTACCTATCCCGGGATTCCAGTGTGAGATACAGACCGATATCATGGGCATGGCCAATTATCGAATTGCGCAAGTGCTGGAGAAATCCACAGGGCCAGAGCCCGAGACAAACACTGAATGCAAGGCATTAGGACCACGCTTGAACAACATAAAGAAGTTATCAGAACTACCGCCGATACCAATCCTGGAATCAATAGAGGTTTCCCCGACCAGTGCCTCCATTGAGGCGGGCAAGACTCAGGAGTTTACGGCAACCGGGACCAAATCCGATGGAAGCACGGAA
>JAGXOF010000135.1 GCA_023660035.1 Dehalococcoidia bacterium LH_S1 | reverse complement strand
GAGCCATATATAATGACTGCTAAGGCCAAGGGCCTCACGGATGCTCGAATACGGTACTGGCATGCGGGAAGAAATTCAATGCTGCCTGTGGTTACGAGGACAGGTATATGGTTGGCGAGACTTATTACAGGAACATTCTTTGTGGAGCAGGTTTTTTCCTATCCCGGTTTGGGATATCTGGCCTATAATGCACTGACAGCCCGCGATTACCCGGTTCTCCAGGGGATACTACTTCTAATTGCGCTCGTTGTATTGGTCGCCAATTTCCTGATCGATCTCATCTATGTGAAACTTGATCCGAGGGTGAGCTATGCACGTTGATCCCAAAGAGGAACTAAAAAAGAGCAGGCCCGGTATATTCGGTGTGGGAGTAATACTGCTGATAGTGGCAATAGCCCTCTTTGCACCTTTTATATCGCAATATGACCCCGGTGGCCAGACTACCTCTGCTCTGGAAGCTCCTTCCCTTACCCACTGGCTGGGGACGAATCATGTGGGCCAGGATATCTGGAGTCAGCTCACCTACGGTGCTCGGAATTCCCTGCTTGTCGGGTTCTCTGTCGGCGCTTTATCCGTTTTACTGAGCGTTATCCTGGGTACATCGGCAGCGCTGATAGGCGGACTCTATGAGCGGATAGTGATGAGGATCGTCGATGCCCTGATCGTCATTCCCGCAATCATTATTTTGGTGCTAGTAGCTGCCTATATTAGGCCAAGCATCTGGAGCCTTATCCTTTTGCTTTCCTTACTGGGCTGGCAGTGGGGAGCGAGGATCATCAGGGCACAGACGCTTTCATTGAAGGAACAGATGCATGTATCCGCTGCAAAATCGTTTGGGGCTGGCAAACCATATCTTATTTTCCGCCATATCATACCTGACTTGGGGCCTATCGTGCTGGTGGAATTTGTATATGGTGTACGCAGGGCTATTTTCATGGAGGCTGGACTTGCTTTCATCGGTATAACGGACCCAACAATAGTGAGTTGGGGAACAATGATGCGAGAGGCTATTGATTTCTGTTATCTGGATGTGTGGCAGTGGTGGCTTATACCGCCGGGTGTTGCACTTGCATTGACTATCGTTGCCATTACATTCATCGGGCATGCTTTTGAACCGGTTTTGGATCCCCGACTTAGAGGTGGGACGAGTGCTTAAAATAGAGAATCTGAAAGCGACGTTTGACCAGGATATGGTCCTGCGTGGTATCGACCTTGAGCTTAAGAAAGGGGACTCTCTGGCTGTAATCGGAGAATCGGGAGCGGGTAAGACCACTCTCGGGCTCAGTATCATGGGGCTTTTGAACGGGAATTCCCGCGGGAAGATAACCTTTGAGGGCATGGACTTGCTGTCTCTGCCTGAAGATGATCTGCGAGGACTGCGCTGGACCCGGATAGCAATGGTTTTTCAGAATGCTAGTAGTGCTCTGAACCCTGTCCACTCCATACTGGACCAGGTTGTTGAACCGATAATTCAGCATCGCATCGATGGTAAGGAAGAAGCGAAGGCGCGTGCAACACAGCTTCTTGCGGATGTCGGGCTTGCCAGGGAGAAGGTTTCCAACTACCCTCACCAGCTCAGCGGCGGGGAACAACAACGAGTGCTAATTGCAATGGCATTGGCGGGTGACCCTGACTTGATTACTCTCGATGAACCTGTTTCCGCGGTGGATGCGGCTTCCAGAGCTGACATTATGCGGCTCCTGCGTCAGGTGGGTGAGCGACATACCATGCTGGTTATAACCCATGACATATCTACCGCAGCGAAGCTCTCCTCAAACCTTGCCACTATAT
>JAGXOF010000134.1 GCA_023660035.1 Dehalococcoidia bacterium LH_S1 | reverse complement strand
CTTCATGCCTCTGCCTTCCTCCACGGTTATCACACCATCTTTACCGACCTTTTCCATCAGGTCAGCTATGATGTTGCCGATTTCATCATCCCGTGAGGAAACGGTTGCCACCTGGGTCACCTGGTCCTTGCCCGTGACCTCAGTGGATGTTTTCCTCAATTCCTCAAGTACAGCATCAGTAGCCTTTTCAATACCCCGCTTTATGGCCATCGGATTGGCACCGGCGGCAATGTTTCTCATCCCATCGTGGATAATGGCCTGTGCTATCACACTGGACGTCGTTGTACCATCACCACAGGCATCGTTTGTCTTGGTTGCCGCTTCCTTCACCAGCTGAGCGCCCATATTCTCGTACGGGTCCTGCAGCTCGATCTCTTTAGCGATGCTAACTCCATCATCAACAACAGAAGGGGCGCCAAATTTCTTGTCAAGCGCTACAGGGCGCCCCGTGGGACCAAGTGTAACCTTCATCGCATTGACTAAGGTATCTACACCTTTCAGAAGCGATCGGCTCGCATCTTCACCATAACTAAGCTGTTTTGCCATCTTTTCCTCCTTTTATTTACTATTTATTCCTTTTAGCCTGGATGTCGCTTTCCCGCAGGATAAGGTAGTCCTCATCTCCGAACTTCCATTCGGTACCACCATACTTGGCATAGATTACAGTATCACCAACATTGACATCCATGGGAGCCCGCTTGCTCCCATCTTCGCTAATCTTACCTGGACCAACCGCTACGACTTCACCTTCCTGAGGCTTCTCTTGAGCGGTATCTGGGAGCACAATGCCCCCTTTGCTTACCTCTTCGCGGCTTATAGGTTTTACTACAACCCTGTCGGCCAACGGAGTAACATCTATTGCCATATCAACCTCCCTCCTTTTTTTAGCACTCTTCGGCGGAGAGTGCTAAATATTTTTTAACACACTGCTAACCCCTTTGTCAATACTCCGACTTGAATCCATTAATTGGAACAAGGTCTTTGTTTATTTCAACAAGAGCTGATTATATCCCCGACCAACAAAAATTGATCTAAAGAGGCCCCCACAGACATTTATCGTAGGGGCACAAATTGAAAAGAATGCGAGGATGCAGAAAACTACGTGTCCGCTAGAAATGGGTAATCCCATGCAATGGTTTTTGCGTTCTACCTTTTCAAGGTCAATGGTGGTAAGTGAGTAGAAGCCCGATGAAAGCGTAGGCCTAAACTGGGAGACGTTTTAGCCGAGCCATTATAGCGCAAATGGATGGAACCTTACAGTGGATTATTGCTCACATGTGTTTTCGGGCTTCAACAAGCTGCAGCCAGCACTTCTGAAATGTCTGCACCCAAAATGTCACCAGAACTGGACAACAGCCACGCAAAACGCTATAATCTAGACCTGTGGGCCGCTAGCTCAACTGGAAGAGCAACTGACTCTTAATCAGTAGGTTACAGGTTCGAGTCCTGTGCGGCCCATGCCCCAGAGTTATCACCTTTTTGCTTAGCACTTGCGCATCTACCGTGCCTAGTTTGTTGAGCAATTCCCTGGTAGCGTTTCTAATTGGAGACCTGAGCAGTGAGTTCACTTCAAGCCTCCGGCTTAGCTGGGGCTCTGCCCTAGACCCCGAGGTTTTTTAAGGTATAACGGGAAACTCAAAAAGTTCATTTTCAAATTATTTGAATTTAATAAGTGGGGAAGATTTTGCTCTTCCCCTGGGAAACGACTTTTCGTCGCAACCTGATTCGGTTATCCCTCGATGGGTAGATCCTCAGCAGAGCCTACCTCCATTTCAAGGTTATATTAATTTCCA
>JAGXOF010000133.1 GCA_023660035.1 Dehalococcoidia bacterium LH_S1 | reverse complement strand
ATGGAGAACTCTTCCCGATTGAAAGGGTCAGAAGCAAGCCCAAGGCAAGGGAGCGAATGATGCAACTCATGGAGGAAAGAGTAGCCGGAAAACAGGTGCACGTTAACGTCATGCACGCTGGCATTCCCGAGGAAGCACAAAACCTGAAGGAGCAGGTCCTATCCCGGTTTGACTGCGTTGAGGCCTATATTACCGAGTTCAGCCCGGTTATGGGCGCACATACCGGACCGGGACTTCTGGGCCTTGCTTTCTATGGGAGCGATAAATCATGACTATAGCTATTATCACAGACAGCTCTGCGTGTCTACCGACCGAGGTTGTTGAAGAATACGGCATTACGGTTATGCCGCTCAATCTTATATTCGGAGACAAAACATACAAGGATGGAATAGACATAAACCCAACACAGTTCTATGCCCTGCTCCGGCAAAGCGAGACAATACCTACCACCTCGGCACCATCAGCCGGGGATTTCATAAATGTCTATCGCCGACTGGCTCAGAACGCAGATGGTATTATCTGTATCCTCATCTCTTCCAAGCTGAGCGCATCATATGAGGCGGCAATCCAGGCAAAGGACCTGGCAAAAGAGGGGCTTCCGGGGACGTCAATAGGGGTTATCGATTCCCGAACTACGACCAACGCCCTTGGATTCATCGTCAGAGAGACTGCACATGCTGCTGCAAAGGGCTCATCAATGGATGAAGCCATCGCAGTCGCTCATGACATGATTGAGCGAGTGCGGTTCTTTGCTGCTCTAGATACTCTCAAATATCTGGCTAAAGGTGGTCGCATTGGCAGAGCTGCAGCATGGTCGGGGAATCTGCTGAGGATTAAGCCAGTTCTCACCATCTCTAATGACACAGGAGAGGTAGTTGGGGTGGACAGGCCAAGAACGAAGTCCCGAGCCATAGAGCGTGTTATAGATATAATGAGGGGCGAAGTCGGCAAAAACCCCGTTCACGTTGCCGTTGTACACGCCAATGCCTCCGCCGAAGCTCAACATCTCAGAGATAAGATCGCAGATAGCTTTAAGTGCCTGGAGATCTCCGTCGGCGAATTCACCCCCGTAATGGGGACGCACACGGGGCCGGGGCTGGTAGGGCTCATCTTTTACACCGAGAAAGACACATGACTTTGGCGATCATTGCCGATACTACAGATAAACATTTTAGGGGCTGCCATGCCAAAACCATGAGTGAGGAGTGTATAATTGGATAGACATAAAGTGCTCATTAACCGCGAACATGTGAAGGAAAAGGTTGCTGAGCTTGCTGCGCAGGTACAAAGGGACTACGCTGACAGGACTCCCCTCCTTATCGGCGTGCTCAAAGGGTCCTTTGTTTTTTTGGCGGATCTTGTGCGGGCTCTGGATATGCCTCTGGAGGTGGAATTCATTAGATTGTCCAGCTACGGTGCCGCGAAGGAAAGCTCAGGAGAAGTCAAGGTCATTCAGAACCTCAACTCATCCGTAGAGGGCAGGGATGTACTGGTGATCGAGGACATCGAGGACACCGGCCTGAGCTTGAGTTTTTTGCTCAATACTCTGCGAGACCAAAAGCCATCGTCGGTGAGATTGTGTGCTCTGCTGGATAAACCATCAAGAAGGAAAACACCGGTTGAGATCGACTATTTAGGATTTACAGTTCCCGATAGATTCATTGTCGGCTATGGAATAGACTTTAACGAGCAATATCGTAATCTACCGGACATTTGCTATTTAGAGGAGGATTAAATGGATATTCAGAAAATGCTTTCCGTGGCCCGAGGTGATGCCGAGGCCGATATGCTGCTAAAAAACGGCAAGGTAGTTAAC
>JAGXOF010000132.1 GCA_023660035.1 Dehalococcoidia bacterium LH_S1 | reverse complement strand
TAGTATTATTACTAACCATACCATGAGTGTTACCTATGTATCTCAGCCTCCGCACGCTGTTGAACCTCAAATGAGTATTGTGTATCCACCACATGCTCTTTGTCCAAATCCACATACACGGAGAGCTGGGTGTCTTGCTGGTCTTCCGTACCTGACAAGGTCATAATGACGACCGGCCCGGTCCAGTCCTCGATATCTCCGGGGGGTTTGCGCACCTCCACTGAGGCAATCTCCTTGCCTGCAAGGAGACTCTTGACCTCGTCATCCTGCAGTGCGATATCGATCGCCCTTTCCGCCTTTTCCAGGGTATAGTCTTCTATCTTAGCCGAATCGGCCAAAGCCTTTGCTTCAGCAGCTAACCCATCACGAGGGGTTTGCTCAGTCGCCTGTGCCCCCTGAGGGCCTCCCGGCCCCTGCAATCCCGTTACGGACTCCGTATCCGTTGGTTCAGCCCCTTTGGCTGAGAATGCCCTTTCCCCCACTTCATTCTGCGGAGCAGGTGTCGTTTCCGGGGTCTGCCAATATAGGTCTCCTTCTTGACTGGCACCACCAGCAGGCTGGCCATCTCCTTGTGGGGGTTGACCCATCGGCGACATAAACGTGGGAACAACCATTACAAGGACAATCGTGACGATGCAGATGGAAACGGCCGTCACCAGTCCGGTGCGGTGCCTCATCCAGAACCCCCACAGCGCATCCAGTATGCTTACAGATTGAGGACGTGACGCCTCAAAGTCCATCTGCCTGAGCCGGACGAGAAACTCGGGCCTGGGATTGATGCTCTCCCAATATCCGGGGATATCCACGCTCAAGCGGGCATCCATCTCCCGAATGCCTTCCAGCTCCCGCTGGCAAGCCTCACAGCCCTGAAGGTGCTTCTCAAGGGCTCGAAGTTTTCTTCCCTTGAGGGTCCCTTCCATATATTCCGGCAGCAAGTTTCTTACTTCTTCACACTTCATGACTCAACGTCTCCCTGTAAATAAAGACGTAACAACCGGTATGATTCGCTCAAAATCCTGCGTATGGTCCCAACGGGACGATTGAGGATCCCAGCGATCTCCTCAATGGATGCATCCTCTGAATAGCGGAGAAGAATAGCTAACCGGTGCTGCTCCGGCAGATGCTCCATTGCCCGATGCAGATCGATCGAGAAATCAGGGTCACCTTGCGAGGAATTGCCTCGTAGTTCCTCCTTGACGGATTGGGTTTGTGCTTCAGTGACTTTGTGGTCATGTTGCTTCTTGCGAAGGGAATCATACGCCCTTGTGGTGACGATTCTGCTAAACCAGGAGTTGAAGGACTCCTCCTTCTTCAATTTACCAATCGAGTTGTAGGCAGTGACAAAGGCCTCTTGAACTACATCCTCGGCATCGCTACGATTTTGAAGAAGGGCAAAGGCAATACGATAGGCCCGAAGAGCATGGCTTTCCATAAGTTGACTGAAAGCCTCTCCATCGCCCTTTTTGGCACGGTGAATCAGCGAGATCCCCTCATCGTTTGGCCTTTCCATCATCGATATTGCCAGTGCTTATTATGCCCTGAAGAAATGTTTGCGCTTAAGTAAGAAGAGAATTCTCGATCTAAATCCTCTCCGCGATTTGCTCGCCCATTTCCCGTGTTCCAACCTGCTTCATTCCCTCAGCCATTATGTCGTATGTGCGATAGCCTTCCTCCAACGCCTTATCCACTGCCTTTTCCACCGCTTCCGCTTCTTTAGGAAGGCCCAATGAAAAGCGTAGCATCATGGCACAACTCAAGATAGTGGCAATAGGATTGGCCATATTCTGCCCGGCGCGGCGAGGGGCACTGCCATGGATGGGCTCATAC
>JAGXOF010000131.1 GCA_023660035.1 Dehalococcoidia bacterium LH_S1 | reverse complement strand
TCCTTGCGCACCGGCAATCGCTTCGAAACGCCGGGGAGTTTGACGCCAAGCGGAAAAAGCAGGCGATTGAGTGGATGTGGGCGCTGCTTGACACCGGTATCAAGGAAAAATTTCTATCGGTGCCGGGAATCAGGGAACGGCTGCCGGAAATCACGGCTCAGGTGGAAAACGGGGAAATTACGGCCACTCACGGCGCGGAGCAGTTGCTGTTCTATCTTGACAAACGGCTTAAAATATAGCATTTTTTAAAAAATTTTGGATGGAGATTTATCAAACAGGGAAATTGTTCGCCAGCCCGCCCCTTTGACGGAGCTTCCGAGACGCCCTGTTTTTTTCGGCACAATGCATTATCTAACGGCAGAGTATGGGGATACCAATATGAGCACAACCGAAAACAAAACAAAGGAACTCAAGGAAAAAGAGCAGGCGCTCCGCCAGATGGGCGGAAAGGATGCCGTGGCCAAACAAAAAAGCAAGGGAAAGCTGACGGCACGGCAGCGTATCGAAGCACTTTTCGATCCCGGCACATTCCGCGAACTGGACATGTTTGTTACCCATCGCTGCACGAATTTCGGCATGGACAAGGTGGATATTCCGGCGGACGGCGTCATCACCGGCCACGGCCTTGTGAACGGCAGGCCCGTCTTCGCCTATTCCCAGGATTTCACAGCCCGGGCCGGCACCCTGGGGGAAATGCACGGTAAAAAAATCGCAAAGGTCATGGACATGGCCCTTAAAGCCGGCGCACCAATTATCGGCATGAACGATTCCGGCGGCGCGCGAATCCAGGAGGGTGTTGATGCACTGGCCGGCTATGGTGAAATCTTTTATCGGAACTCCATCTGCTCCGGGGTCATCCCCCAGATATCCGCCATCATGGGGCCCACCGCAGGGGGTGCGGTTTACTCTCCGGCCATGACGGATTGGGTGTTTATGGTAAAAAACACCAGCTATATGTTTATCACCGGTCCCGAAGTCATCAAGTCCGTCACCGGCGAAGAAACCACCTTTGAGGATCTCGGCGGCGCGGTCACCCATAATGAAAAAAGCGGCGTCGCCCAGTTCGCCTGTGAAAACGACAGCGACGCCATCGACAACATCAAGAAGCTGCTCGCCTATCTGCCGTCGAACAACATGGAAGACCCGCCGGTGCAACCAACCGGAGATGATCCTTATCGCGAGGCGCCCGAACTTGACACCATTATACCTGATGATCTCAACCAGGCGTATGACATGAAAGACGTCATCCGTTTCATTGTGGACAACAAGGAAATCCTGGAGCCTCATGCCCTGTACGCCAAAAACATTATCGTCTGCTTTGCCAGGCTGAACAACCGTACCGTGGGCATCATCGCCAATCAGCCCAGCGTTCAGGCCGGCTGTCTGGATATCGACTCGGCAGACAAGGCCACCCGCTTTATCCGGTTCTGCGACGCCTTCAACATTCCACTGCTTACCATTGCAGACGTCCCCGGCTATTTGCCCGGCAAGGATCAGGAATGGGGCGGTATTATCCGGCACGGCGCGAAACTGCTATGGTGCTACTCGGAAGCCACTGTTCCCAAGCTGCTGCTGATCACCCGCAAAGACTACGGCGGTGCCTACCTCGCCATGAGCTCCCGCCAACTGGGTGCGGATATGGTTTATGCATGGCCCACCGCCGAAATCGCCGTGATGGGGGCACCGGGCGCTGCCAACATCATTCACCGAAAAACGATCAAGGAGTCGGACAACCCTGAGCAGACCCGGCAGGAAAAAATCGAACAATACAAAACCTATTTGGTAGTGTTACACAAGTAATGCTAAGTTATAATCACAGATGAAATATTTGA
>JAGXOF010000130.1 GCA_023660035.1 Dehalococcoidia bacterium LH_S1 | reverse complement strand
TGTTCACGCCCACGATGGTTTCCCTTCCCTGGTCGATTTTGGCCTGCCTGCGGGCCGCGGCCTCTTCGATCCGCATCTTGGGCATGCCGGGTTCGATGGCTTTGGCCATGCCGCCCATGTCTTCGATTTCCTTGATGATGCGGCGGGCTTCGTTGGCGATGCTGGCGGTCAGGGCTTCCACATAATAGGAGCCGCCCAGGGGGTCGACCACATTTGTTATCTGAGACTCTTCCTGCAGGATAATCTGGGTGTTTCGCGACAGATGGGCGGAAAATTCCGTGGGCAGGCTCACCGCCTCGTCAAAGGAGTTGGTGTGCAGGGATTGGGTGCCGCCGAGGACCGCGGACAAGCCTTCCAAGGTAGTGCGCATGATGTTGTTGTATGGATCCTGCTGGGCGAGGCTCCAGCCCGAAGTCTGACAATGGGTCCGCAGCATCTGGGATTTTGGGTTTTTCGGGTTGAACCAGCCCACGATCTCCGACCACAGCATGCGCGCGGCCCGCAGCATGGAGATTTCCATGAAAAAGTTCATTCCGATGCCGAAAAAGAAGGAGAGCCTGGGGGCGAAGGTGTCGATGTCAAGGCCCCTGTCTAAGGCAGCATTGATGTATTCCAGGCCGTCGGCCAGGGTAAAGGCGGTCTGCAGGACCGAATCGGCCCCCGCTTCCATCATGTGATAGCCGCTTATGCTGATGGTATTGTACTTGGGCATATTGTCCGAGCAGTACTTCATAATGTCGCCCACGATGCGCATGGATTCGGGGGGCGGGTAAATATATGTGTTCCGGGTCAGGTACTCTTTTAAGATATCGTTCTGAATGGTCCCCCTGAGGTCTTCCTGCTTGACGCCCTGCTCCTCGGCGGCCACAATGTAAGCTGCCAGAACGGGTAGCACCGCGCCGTTCATGGTCATGGAAACGGTTATCTTGTCTAAGGGAATGCCGTCAAAAAGGATTTTCATGTCTTCCACGGAGTCCACGGCCACGCCGGCCTTGCCCACATCCCCGGAAACCCTGGGGTGGTCGGAGTCGTACCCGCGGTGGGTGGCCAAGTCGAAGGCCACAGAAAGCCCCTTCTGGCCGGCGGCCAGATTCTTTTTATAAAACTCGTTGGAGGCTTTGGCCGTGGAAAACCCCCCATACTGGCGGATGGTCCACGGGCTGCCGGCGTACATGGTGCCTCGCACCCCCCGGAGAAACGGTTCCTCCCCGGGAATGGTGTCCGTGAATTCCAGGTCCTTCAGATCGTCCGCTGTATAAAGGGGTTTAACAGTAATACCCTCGGGCGTCTCGACATTCAAGGACTCAGCGAGCTTGCCCTTTAACTCCTTCTCCGCGATTTCTTTCCATTTGTTGGTGTCAGCCATTTTATAATCTCTCCGTATTTTTTTTAGTCATCAGACTACACAAAAAAACATTGATTTTGCTGTGTATTCCGTGGTTTTAAAACAATTATAATGTCGGGTTTACCGTTCACACAACTCCACAAGAACCCCGCCGGTGGCCTTGGGGTGGACAAAGGCCATCCTGCCGCCGCCGGCGCCTTTTCGCGGGGTTTCGTCGATCAGCTTGACGCCCTTTTTCTTTAATTCCGCCAGCGCCTCGTCAATGTTTTCCACCCGGAAGGCGATGTGATGAATGCCCGGCCCTTTCTTTTCAAGGTATTTGGCCACCGGGCCGTCAGGGGAAGTCGATTCCATCAGTTCCACTTCGCTTTCGCCCACCGGCAGAAACGCCGTGGTGACCTCCTGTTCTTCCACGGTTTCCGTGCCTTTAAAGGAAAGCCCCAGCGTGTCCGCCCAGAACGGTTTGTCCTGGTCAATGGCGTCGACCGCAA
>JAGXOF010000012.1 GCA_023660035.1 Dehalococcoidia bacterium LH_S1 | reverse complement strand
TTACCAGGCAGAGTACAGCCGAAATCTCCTCTTCGAGTCCGGACACATCATGGACTAGGTATTCGAGAGCGTTATTGACCGAACCAGGACCCCGCTCGATATAAAGTCGAAGCATGGCCTCAGCCCTCTCAACTCGGCAGCTCCCGTATCGGGGGTATTGATATCAAGAGGCCACCACCGATGGTCTGCGCAGCATCACCGCCTTCACTACCCTGTGGGACAAGGAAATGGAGAACATATTCGCACACTTCAATATTGGAGTCACATCGACAACATTTTGTCGATGTTGAGGTGCTAAGCGCCTAGATGAGCATTGCCGAAATACTGGACAGAACAGGAAGTATGTGATCAGCAAGATATGGGCTGGTGAAGGAAAGCCGAAGCAGCCTAGGATGAGGGAGAAGAGATATGATGGTGATGTTAAGGCATTGCTGGCCGAGGTGTGGGAGATCTTTGACTGCCCGTGTGGGCGAGGCTCAAGCCAGCCCTGGAGACGGAGGTGGAGAGGTTAAGGGATATGGGAGAGATTCATTGCTCAGATGAGACGGTGCAGAAGCTGAAGGAGATAAGCCCGTCAACCATAGACCGGAAGCTGAGGCGGGAGAAAGAGGTAAAGCATCGTGAAAATAGGAAAGGACATCCCAAGCCTGGGAGCCTCCTCAAACAAAGGATCGCCATAAGGTTAACGGATTGGGATACCTCTGAGGTGGGCAATGTGGAGGTAGACCTGGTAGAGCATTGTGGTTCCTCCCCTGCAGGGGAGTTCTTGAATACGGTGAGTACTACGGAAATATACTCGGGATGGTGGAGTGGACTGCCTATCATGGGCAAATCTCAGGATGCGACGTTCTGAGCTCTCAAGGAAATAAGGCAGAACAGTCCGTTTGATTGGAAAAGCATGGATTCCGACAATGGTTCAGAGTTCATAAAGGATGTACTGGAGAAGTATTGTTCCCGGGAGAAGATTGAATTTACCAGGTCAAGGCCGGGAAAGAAGAACGATAACGCCTATATTGAGGGGAAGAACGGGACCCATGTGAGGAAAGTGGTGAGATATCTCAGGTACGACACCGCAGGAGAGATGCAGATCATCGATGACCTCTACCAAGGTGAGATGGGATTATATATGAACTTCTTTCGACCAGTCATGAAGTTGGTAAGCAAGGAAAGGACCGGTGGGAAGGTGAAGAGGAAGTATGATAGACCAAGAACGCCCCATGAAAGACTGGCTGAATCTGGGCAAATACCAGAGCAAGTGAGGCTGCAGCTGGAGGCTACGTATCTCAGTCTCAATCCAGCAGAGCTAAAACGAAAAATCGATGCAAAGCTAAACGAGCTATACCGAACATACCAGCCAAAGAGCGGAGGCCAGGAAGTGCATCCACATAAGAAATTAAAGCCCCGTACGGTCAGATTTTCAATGATTCAACAAATCCCAGTTCGGTTAGGTAGTTAAATGATTTGACACACAATGTTCCGAGCGATCATACATTTTCCTAGTACCTGATTTGGACACCTGGGTAGAGGAGGTTAAACAAGCCTCCAAGAATTAAGGTATAATAGATGTTAAGGCAATACTCCCGGGGCAAGCATGAAAAATTCACACAAAGTTCTGTTAGGATTGTTCTTAATAACACTGTTATCGATATCATCCATTGTAAGGGCATACTGTCCACCATATTTCGCCGAGATCGATTCCATAGAGCCAAAGTATGAGTGTCTGGACATCAGTGATGAAACACGGTACTGCGGAGGCTCCATTGAGATCACGAATCATTGCGAGGGAAAGTTCTATGACTTGGAAGAAAAGACAGGGAATCATTACATCGGGGCAGTACTTCGAGCAGAACCTGGTTTCGACGGGTGCCAAGGAGAAAGAATAGTTGGGGGTATAAATGTCTGTGATGAGTCTGAACTGGAAAAGGCAGGAACTGGCACCGTGGTCAAATACTGGACATAAGAATGTACTCCGAAGATGACAATCAGGATATCTACATCGAGGGCAGAACCGTCTATGACCCTCCTGAGGTTATGCCCATTTCATGCAAAAAGTATAATTGAAAAGCCATGTCCGGGCTTCGGATTAGAGTAAGCCTGATCAAACAAAATAAACTTGCATAAGGAGCGGATAATATGTCTATTCTGTCGGGAACAAACTTTCCAAACATGGTTTACCGAGGTAAAGTAAGGGACACCTGCGATTTGAGTTCTGACAAGCTCCTCATAGTGGTTACTGACCGTGTCTCGGCTTTCGATTCAGTTCTACCCACCGGTATCCCTGACAAAGGCCTCGTACTCAATCTCCTGTCCGCCTTCTGGTTTGAGAAGACAAAGCACCTGGTTCCAAATCACATGGTTCAGGTCGTGAAAGATGCCGACATGCTAAACGCTTACCGCGAAGAAGAGGAAACCCCCGCTTTCCCAGATTATCTTAAAGACAGGTCCATGATCGTGCGCAAGGCGGAACGCATCGATATCGAGTGCGTTGTGAGGGGATATATATCAGGATCGGCATGGGCCGAGTACAGCCAATATGGAACTATTTCCGGAGAACCCATTACTGAAGGTCTTAAGGAGAGTGACAAACTCCCCCAACCACTCTTCACCCCTACTAGGAAGGAGGAGGAACACGACAGGCCTATCACTTTCCAGGAAATGGCTGACACGATTGGAAGCGACCTCACCAAACAGATTATGAAAATAAGCCTAGAGGTTTACCAGTTCGCCGAAGAGCACGCCAGGGACAAGGGAATTATTATCGCCGATACAAAAATGGAGTTCGGGGTGATAGACGGGAACCTGCACCTAATTGATGAACTCCTGACACCCGATTCCAGCCGGTTCTGGGATATGAATAAATACCAGCCCGGCGGACCCCAGCCAAGTTTCGATAAACAACCCCTCCGTGACTGGCTCGTGGATATAGGATGGAATAAGGAACCGCCGGCCCCTGAACTACCGCCGGAGGTTGTTGAACAAACAGCGGAGAGATATCGCGAGGCATACCGTCGGCTAACAGGGGAGGAGATGACAAACATCTAATGGACCTTAACAGAGGAAGGATCAAGGAGAAAAATGTATCTTGCCAAAGTTAGGATTACACTCAAACCAAGCGTCAACGATCCACAGGGTCTGACTATTAAGGGCGGACTTCATAATCTGGGATTTACCTCAGTGGACAGTGTGCGCGCCGGGAAATACATGGAAATCAAACTGGACGGAACCGACCAGCCTCACGCTGAACAGCAGGTAAAGGAAATGTGCGAGAAACTCCTGGCAAATCCTATCATTGAGGACTTCAAATTTGAACTGGAGGAGGAACCAGGGAAAACAGCAACCTAGTTAATAACCCCCTTGGTACTGGGAACGTTACCATCTATCCTCCCATCGATTTTGGTTGCTTCATCAAGTGCCCGAGCCAGAGCCTTGAACAGTGCCTCCGCCTTATGATGGTCAATTTCCCCCGCCAGCAGTTTGGCATGCATGTTCATCCTGCCCTCAATCGCAAACGACTCCAGAAAGTGCACAATGAGATCTGTGGGCAACTCATTGATGTATTCCTTCTCGAATGTAGCCTCCACCTCAGCATGCCCCCTCCCCGCCACATCCACCGCCACCAGAGCAAGTGCCTCTCCCATAGGCACGATAGCATCCCCCATCCTCGCTATTCCCCTCCGCTCCCCCAAAGCCTCCGTGAAAGCCTGACCCAGCACGATCCCCACATCCTCCACCGTATGGTGCTCATCCACATTCAGATCACCTTTGGCATCGACTTTCAAATCGAAACGGCCATGCCTCGCCAGCTGGTCCAGCATGTGATCAAACATCCCGATTCCAGTGGCGATGCTGGAAACGCCCGTGCCATCAACATCTAGTTCCAGCGTGATTTTGGTCTCCGCCGTCTCACGATTGATGTTCGCTGTTCTCTCAGATTTTCCCATTGAGTTCCTCCTTGCGAATGCTGACCACAGATAGCCGAAAGCTCATTACTTATGATACCCTAAGTATAAAAGAAGTGAAATAGAATGTCACTGGCCTGGTTCAAGGACAAACAAAACATACTGGCTGTCATCATCACACTCCTCCTGTTGGGACTCCATTTCGTGGTGATAAGCGCCCCTGACGAGATGATGTTCGATGAACATCATTATGTCACGGAGGCTAACTCCATCCTCGCAGGAGAGGGACTTGAGCATCCAGAACATCCTTCTCTCAGCAAACTCTTCATCGCCCTGGGCATCACAATATTCGGGGACAACGCCTTTGGATGGCGCATTTTCTCCATCCTGTTCGGAGTAGCAGCCATTATGCTCTTCTACCTCATTTGCAAGTCGCTGACCACAAGGAGATACCTCCCCCTCTTTGCCACATTCATTTTCGCCTTCGATAATTTCAATTTCGTCCAGTCAGGTATAGCCATGCTTGATGTCTTCAGCGTGACTTTCATGCTGGCCTCATTCCTGCTATACCTCCGTACAAGATACGTATCCTCAGGGATTGCTTTAGCACTAAGTGCAGTAGCCAAAGTCCCCGGAGCCTTCGGCGGAGCAGCCATCCTTCTCCACTGGTTCTTTACAAGAAGAAGCCCCAAAAGGGACACACTCAAGTTCTTGACATCCGCTCCGCTGGCTTTTCTCGCCCTGATGCCGATTGTCGACTACATAGCCACCGGCCAGCTTCTCTACCCCTGGGACAGGGTCTATTACATGGCAACCACCCACGCCGGCCTCACATTCGCCTCCACCACAGCCGGCAATGTCAGTCATCCCTGGGACTGGATAATCTCGCCCGTGCCGATGGCTTACTGGTATCACCCCTGGTACCTGGGATTCACAACCTGGACCCTCTGGGGGTTGATAATCCCGTCGATGGGTTATGCGATTTATGAAGCGATAAAACGCAACTCCATGTGTATCTTCGCATTGGCATGGTTTGCCAGCACCTACATCGTCTGGATACCGATTGAGCTTATCACGGACAGGGTAATGTTTAACTTCTACTTCTATCCAACCATCGGGGCTGTGTGCCTGCCACTTGCACTCGGCATATACCGCATAGCGGGAGCATCATCAAAGATAGATGGAAAGAAACGTCGGTGGCTTCTCCGAGGACTTGTAATACTGTGGATAATTTCCCACATAGGAGTATTCGTCTTTATGTCGCCTTTGTTAACCTCATAACCCGAATGCCATCTTCCACAAACTCTCCTTTAAAAGCTTTCCCACAGGCCATTGTTGAAACACTCAACTCGATTAATATAGAATGGTAAGCGTTCAGCCATCAGCTCTCAGCAAAGACAGAAACTGGTGGCCTCCCGTCGATGGCGACTGAATGCTGAATACTTGCAGAAGATTCAACCGACGCCGGAATGGGGACTTATATGAAAATTCCGAGATGTAAGGGTGCGAAAGACCTGACAAGCCAGGAAATGAACCGATTCCGACATACCGAGAATGTGTTCCGCTCCTGCTGCTCCTCATGGGGATACGGGGAAATCCGGACTCCCACTCTGGAGTATCTGCACCTGTTTACATCGGCCGGCACACTCAGTCCTGAGATGCTGGGACGGGTATACTCCTTCCTCGACTGGGATGGCTGGAGCGGTGAGCGGGTCGTACTGAGGCCTGACGGAACTATCCCCGCTGCCCGACTTTATGTCGAGAACATACCGGATAAGCCACTGGCACGGCTCTACTACGTGGAGAATATGTTCTCATTCGAGGGAACAGGAGAGCAATCTCGCGAGCGATGGCAGTGCGGAGTGGAGTTAATCGGTGGAGCCGAACCAGATGGCGACGCTGAACTTATCATGCTGGCACTGGAAATCATGGGCAAGCTAGGCATCAGTCCAGTCAATCTTGAACTCTCGCATATGGGCTTCCTCAAAGCACTCGCACATGACCTTGGCCTCGGGGGCGAGGAAAGCTTCCAAAATCTGAAACAAATATTAACGAATGACACTGCACTCGACACCCTGAAAAAACCACAGGAAGTGAAAAGGTTCCTCAAAATGTTATCGGACCTAAAAGGGAAGAAGGCCGGATTTTTAGACAATCTGAAGGGTATGCTCCCCGAGGATCTCTCCGCTACCAAACCATATCTCGACAACATGGTCCGGATCACCGGGCTTCTGGACAGTATCGAGCAGGAATACTGGATAGGTTTTACCCCCGCTGAAAGTTTCGAGTACTATACGGGCATGGTCTTCCGCTTTTATTCCTCCGGCAGACTACTCGGACAGGGTGGCAGATACGATGAACTAATTCCACTCGTGGGAGGAAAGGACATCCCCGCCTCGGGATTCGCCCTTTCCATGGACAATATTACACCTCTGGTCAAGGTACCGGAGAAAGCAAAGAGAATCCTACTGACAGCGGAATCGCCAGAGGCCGAAGGATCACAAGATATCTTTCAGGTCGCCGCCCAACTGCGAAGGCAAGGTTATATACTCGAGATGGACATGGGAACAGGCAGCAGCAGTGCGCCTCTGGAGGACCGTTGGCTGGTAACTTTGAAAGAAACGGGGGAAACGCCTCTCCTGCAATTAGTCGACAAGAAAACAGGAGCGGAAAGAAAGGACATCACCCCCGATGAACTCCTGAGTCACCTGTCCTCGCTTTAGACCTGCTTTCAAGGAGCCAAATTGTCACTGAAATTAGCATTACCAAAAGGAGACCTTCAAAGCCAGACGGCCGCCTTCCTGGATAAGGCGGGCTTTGCATACGAACATTATCACGAGTCCAGCCGTTCTTACCGGCCCAAATCCGAGACCTTTCCGGGCTTGTTCACCAAGGTATTCCACGAAAAGGATATAGCCATTCAGGTGGCTGTAGGAAACTACGACGTAGCTATCTGCGGGCTGGACTGGATCAAGGAACTCCTCACAAAATACCAGAGCGATGCGGTAGTGAAGGTCCGCGACCTCGGCTACGGGCAACGCGACCTCTATCTCGTGACCAGCAGATTCTCCGATTTGCACTCGGTGGAGGACGTTAAGGCTAGAGAAGGAGTTGTCCGTATCGTTACCGAGTACCCAAATCTGGCCGAAGCCTTCGCTCTGAAAAGGCGTTTAAGGAACTTCAGGATCATGCCAGTCTGGGGAGCAACGGATGCATACCCGCCGGAGCATGCTGACCTTTCCCTTGTAGCCGCAGGCTCAGATGAGGAACTCCGCTCAAAGGACCTCATCCCGATAGCGAGGATTCTCTCCAGCAACGCCTGGCTAATTGCCAATAAAAATAGCATGGAACAAAAGGACATAAGCTCGCTGCTCACGCCATTCTGCGGAACGGAACCGGTGCCAGCCGCAGAAGATGAAATATCCGTTTCCAGCATCAACACGGAGGAGAAGTTCGAGTCGTCCCTGTTCAGTGACGGAACAGTGGCCCTGGCACTCGCCGACGGGCACCAGCAGAGTCATACCAGCAAGTTCCTCAAAAATGCCGGCATAAAGACCAAAGGTTATCGAGATCCTCCGCCCACAAGGCGTCCCATAGTTGAAATGGACGGCGTGAGTGCCAAGATAATCAGGCCGCAGGATATGCCCATGCAGGTAGCCAACGGCAACTTCGACCTGGCTATTACAGGCAGGGACTGGCTCAGGAACCAGCTCCATCAATTCCCTTCCAGCCCTGTCGAGGGAATAATCGACCTTGGTTTCGGCTGGGTCCGCATCGTTGTTGCGGTTCACAATGATATGCCTGTGGAAACCACCGCCGACCTCAAAAAGCTCCTCGAAACAGATAAAATTCCGGGACTGCGCATTGCAGCAGAGTACACCAACATCGCCGATAAGTACGCCAGGGATAACCATCTCTCGCCCTACAAAGTCATACCAACATGGGGAGCTAGCGAGGCATTCCTTCCTGAAGACGCCGACGTGCTCATCGAAAACACGGAAACCGGCAGAACACTGGCCAAGAACAACCTCAAAATAATCGAGACGCTGTTCGAGTCCACAGGCTGCTTGATCGCCAACTCCACCAGCCTGACCGACCCAAACAAAAGCGGGCGAATGAACACGTTAATTGATAAAATCAAACAGGGCATGAGTTCAGAGTAGAGGATATAAATTGAGAATAATTAAAGACATAAACACTGCCAGAGCGACAATACTAAAGAGAACCTCGACCGAATCAACACAGCTTCCGGACAGTGTAAAGCAGCGCATCAGGGATGTCTTCGGCAAGGAGCTTACGGCCGAGGAAATAGTAAGACAGATAATACGGGATGTTCGGGACAAAGGCGATTCCGCCGTCCTTAAATACGTTGCAAAGCTCGATGGCGCAAAGCTGGGCGAATTGGAGGTCCCTCAACATGAGATCACCCAGGCCAGGAAAGGGGCAGACGGGAAGCTGCTGGCCGCCCTCGAGGAAGCGGGCAAGCGAGTAAGGGACTTCCACGAAAGGCAATGTAATGCTCTCCCAATCGGTCAAACCGAATTGAGCAAAGGACTCGGACAAATCGTCGCGCCGCTGGAGCGAGTTGGGATTTATGCGCCGGGTGGAACCGCCTCCTACCCTTCAACGGTGCTTATGACTGCTATACCTGCCAAGGCAGCCGGCGTTAGCCAGGTTGTCCTCACCACCCCTCCCCGCCCCGACGGCCACATCCCCGCCCTCACCCTCGCAGCCGCTGACATCGCGGGCGTCGATAGTGTCTTCGCTGTAGGCGGCGTGCCGGCCATTGCGGCACTAGCCTTTGGCACGGCGACCATCCACAAAGCCGACAAGGTTTGCGGTCCGGGGAATATCTTCGTCATGCTGGCAAAGAAGGAGGTCTTTGGCACCGTGGATATCGACGGACTCCAGGGCCCGACGGAAACGGTAATCCTCGCCGACGACTCGGCCAACCCCATACCCTGTGCTGCCGATATCCTGGCCCAGGCCGAGCACGATGAGATGGCCTCGGCCATCATGATAACCACCTCGCCTCAACTAGCAGAGGGAGTGAATGCGGAGGTTGAACGCCAGCTTGCCGAGCTGGAGCGCGCTGATATCGTTCGAAAGTCGCTGGAGAAAAACGGCGGAATCGTGGTAACCAGCAGCATTGACGAGGCCATTACCCTCGTCAACAACTACGCCCCCGAGCATTTGTGCTTAACAGTCCGAGATCCCTCACATGTTGCCCCCAGGATCCGGCACGCAGGAGGTATATTCATCGGCGAAAGCTCACCCGAGGTCATAGGCGACTACATCGCCGGACCAAGCCACGTCATGCCCACCGGTGGCACCGCCCGCTTCAGTTCACCCCTCAACGTCACCGATTTCCTCAAGATCACCAGCCTGGTGGAACTGGACGAGAAAGCTCTCAAGGAACTCGGACCCCAGGCCGCTGCCATCGCCAATGCAGAGGGACTTACCGCCCACGCCAAGGCGGTGGGAAGAAGGCTGTAGAACTCCTCCTCGAAGTCAGCCATTTCGTTCTCAGCCAAAGAGGCAAAATACATCAGGAAGTTATGAGGTATTGGCCCGTAAGATGCATGTGCATAACCTATGCCCAACAGTTTAGAAACTTCAGCCTGGCTTAACCCGTGCTCCTTCCTCCAGCGCCGGATGTCCTCAGGCTGAAGCATTTCGTGCTTCTCCCGGTACTTCCTATAAGCCGCATAAAAAGGGTCAGGTGAGACATTTCTAAACGGATAACCAAGCGGACTATTTGGAAAATGGAATGATAAATATTGTCAAGAATAAAGGCATACAGTTATCATTCGATATATAAGGTGCCCAACGTCCAAACCATTGCCGCTATTGACTATCGGCACTCTGTGCCAGATAAGCCTTCACCAAACTCTTGAACACTCTCCCATGGTTGGGCACCTTTAAATGAAGCAGCTCGTGGACAATGACCTCGGCGCGGAAGGAAGCCGGCTGTCTGAGTATTTCAGAGTTGAAAGTCAGCCTTCCGCTGGTGGAGCAGCTCCCCCACTTTTTCTTCATGGCCCGGAGCCTGATTTCCTTTGGCTCGACGCCTATACGTTCAGCCCAGCTCATAACCTCACTTTTGAAGACCTGGACCGGAATCATTTCTTCCAATGTTCGGGCATCCATTCGTAAGCGCTCACCTCGCATGTCATGCTGAACTGATTCAGCATCTCTGTACCGGAGATTCCGGATCAAGTCCGGAATGACATACTAAACGGCTACCTCCATCCTACCGCCTCTCAATGACCGACATTACTTTATCAGCGATCTTCGGGATGTTTTGGGCCTCTACTCCCTCAAGTAACTCATAGAGCTTGCGTCGTACCTGCCGTGATTGCCTTTTACTCGTTTGCCAGTGAGGATAGTCTTCTAGAATGCTCGTCATCTGAGCGGCTACCTGCTCCGCACTGTTTAAGGCGACACCTTCCTGCTTCAAGAGCCAGAGTACGGCGAAAGCCTTGCCTGATACACCGCGCTCAGCTTGCTCTCGCTCCGCCTGGTTGGTTTCTCTAATGAGTTCTTCCTCCTGCCGGAGAGCCTCTTGAGTAGAGCACTGGCGTTTCTTGAAAGCCTCAACAACGGCTTCGGCCCGCTTGCCTATGCCAAAGAGAAATGGTGCCCTGTTCCCTTCATCCTGTACTTTTTGCAAGATCGTCTTTAACAGGTTGAAAACCTTGACCGTGTCCGGCGTGGTGCTCTCGGAAATCTTCTCCAGGGTTTTCGGTGTTATCTCATAGACCGTAACTGCGTCATGTATGACACCTGCCTGGGTGTGCTCCTGAACTAAATATGTAGTCTTCCGCCCAAGCTCCCGGTCAGTGGTTGGTCTGCCCTCATAGGCTGATCTCAGCAGTGCATACAGATCAGCGAGCCCCTGATACTCCTCGAGGAATTCCCTCACAAATGGGTCAGGCGAAAGGATCTCATAGATGTCTTCCAGTTCCCGAAAAAAGCCGTAGAACTCCTGGCGCTTTTGCTCATCACGGAAGAACTCCAGAGCAGCTTCAGCAGCCTTATCGTCTTCCTTGCCACCAGTAACTGTAAGGTACTCATCCCTTCCGATTGCCATTTTCTGGTTGAATCGTGATTTTAATATATCCAGTCCCTCAATAACGCTCTGCACGTCTTTCGAGTCGAATGCCAGCGCCTTCTCCAGGTTTTCAAAGATTCCAACAAAGTCAAGCACGAAACCGCCGGGTTTCTGCTTGCCCTTCTCATCCTCGTATGGACGATTGACACGAGCAATGGCCTGTAAAAGAACATGGTCACGCATCGGCTTGTCCAGATACATGCAGTAGAGGATTGGCGCATCATAGCCGGTGAGGAGTTTCTCAGTGATAATGAGAATCTTCGGCTCCTTATCGGGATTGGCGAAAGATTTACGTATTTCCTTTTCCTCTGCCTCGCTCATGTGGTAGCGTGCTATCTCCGGCGAATCATTGTGGCCGGGACTGATAACCACCTTTGAATATTCATCGGGAAGATATTGATTCAGAGCCTCTTTGAGTAGACAGCACGCCTCCCGGTCTACCCCTACCAGAAAAGCCTTGTAGCCAGTGGGTTCTATCGTCTCAGTGAAGTGTTTTGCCACGTACTGAGCTACCCGTTGCACCCGGTCACGGTTCTTGAGCATATTCCTCAGGTTAACGGCCTTGTCCAAAACCCTGTTCAAATCCTCAATATCGCTGACCCCTTCCACATCGGCTAGGTCAAGGAACTCTTGCTCCAGAACCTCGCGCTCAACTCTCAGCTCATTCGGTGCCAGGGAATAATACAAAGGCACAGTAGTGCCATCCTCAATGGACTCGGCAATGGAATACTTGTCCAGGTAACCCTGCGGGTCATCCACGCCAAAGACCTTAAAAGTGCCCTTTCCGTAGCTGGTCTTGTCAATCGGGGTCCCCGTAAAACCTACGTATGTGGCCTCCGGCACGGCTCCCATGAGATAGTTGCCCAGGTCGCCACCAGTAGTGCGGTGAGCCTCATCCACCAGGACAAAGATATTGGAGCGGTTATTGACACTGCCGGGGATGTCGTCGAATTTATGGATCATTGAAACTATCAGCCCACGAGTATCATTCCGGAGCAGCTCTATCAAACCCTTCTTGCTTTCCGTGATGAAGATGCTGCCTATCTGGGTATAATATCCGCTTTTGGTGACAGGGCGTACATCCGGCCCAACCAGCGTGGCTGCCAGATTGCCAAATAGCTGCGTTTCCAGTTCATTTCGGTCGACCAGCATGAGCACCGTGGGATTATCGAACACAGGCTCCTCAATAAGCCGTTTGGCGATGGTTATCATGGTATAGGTCTTGCCGGAGCCCTGGGTATGCCAGATCAGCCCCCGCCGTTTGGTCGGGTCTTGAGCTCTTGCCAGGGCACGCTCCACTGCCCGCATCTGGTGGGGACGGAGCACCACTTTCTGCAGCTCATCGTCCTTGCGGGTAAAGAGGATGAAGTCCCGCAGCACCCGGAGGACTCGCTCTGGGGCGACAAAGGTCTTGACCAGCGTCTCGAAGTCCCTGCCGGCAGTCTCCTCTTTCCAGTTGAACAGGTTGTTGTGAGAGATGTTCCAGGTAGCGCCGTAATAGTATTGAATCATGTGGGTGAGGCCGAACATCTGCATCAGCGCAATCAACTCCGGTCCCTCACGTTCGTAGCGGCATAACTGGTCAATACCCTCCGATATACCGTCAAGCCGTGTGGCGGCTTTGGTCTCAATAATGATCACCGGGATGCCATTGATGAGAAAGACGACATCGGCCCGGATTGTGTGGACACCGTTGGTAAAGCTGAACTCGTCCGTGACGTGGAAGGCATTGCGCTGGGGATTGTCAAAGTCCAGAAGGCGGAGATTGCGCTCCCGTTTTTCTGCCTCAATAAATACCGTTTTCAGACCTTTGAGATATTCCCAGGTCTGGAGATTGCCTTCAATGGTAGGCGGTACGCGGATGAGCCAGTTGGCAGCCTCCTCGGCCTTCAGGTGGTCAACGGTCTCCGGGTTAAGACTCTGAGCTTTCTCAACGAATGTGTCCCAGAGGATGGGGCTGGTCTCACCACGCCGCAGACGCACGGCATCATCGCGTGAGAGATGGGTCCAGCCAGCTTCCATGGCATAGCGGACGAGGGGCTTTTGGACGACATATCGCTCATTGCCAAGGCTCATGCGGCGGTGACCTCCAGATCTTTGACCCTTACTTTTCCGGTCATTAATTGATGCAACATAGTCTTGAACAACGCCTGAAGTGCTGACTTACGATTTTCTTCTGATTCAATTTTACTGTCCACACCAGAGAGGATGGGGGCAACTTCCTCTTGCTCTTGGATAGATGGTAACGGAATCATCTGAGTAAGAATGTCTTTATCTGTAACTGCTGGATAACTAGAGCCTCGCTGATGTTCGGATACACGCTGAACAAAATCGTCCTTCGTTACTGCTTGAAAGACATAATTAGGTTCAGTTGAATCGTGTCTACAGCGAATAACACAGAAGGCAGTTGAAACTATCTGACCATCAAATTCATCTGGGACAATGGCCATACGTTTGAGATAAGGGCGAACGGTGGCGAAAATAATGTCTCCTGTTCTTACCAACTTGCGAGCTCGGTGTGGTGCTTCCTCACCACGATACTCAGTAAAATCTATTATTTTAAGTTGTTCTCGTGATATACCCGAAACATCGACATACTTAAATACGCATGCTGGTTCACGTCTTGGATCAACTTGCTTGGTCTTTAGTGTCACTTCCTCCAGTCTAACCAAATCCCAATGCTCCGGCACCGGCCCGATTTCCGTCTCTTTAAGCGGCACCTGCTCCGCTTCCGACACCGGCACCGGGCCGTAGGTAAACAGGTGATGTATGAGGGACTTCTTCAACTCCCTGGCGGCGGCGATGATTTTGTCCTGTGCCTCAATAGCCTTCTGGATGGTAGAGAGGAGCCGGGCGATTGCCTTCTGTTCGGGGAGAGGAGGTACGGGGATAACTGTATTTCTCACTACGTGCTTTGGTAATCGCTGGCGGCCAGTTGTTCCTTCCATCTTAGAAGCTAATTCACGACGTACGGGAGGATAAAGAAGATAATAAAACAGGAATCGAATGTCGGCTGTGTTTTGGCTGATCTTGAGAGGGTACACCTCAGTCGTTGTATATGCGAAGGAACTCGGTAAATCATCGGGGCCAAGTAAGCATTGCTTACCATTTTCTAGACATGGCGTTATTTTAGCAAGAAGCAAGTCCCCACGTTCACAATATACGCCACTCGATATCTCTTTGACTGGTTTGATATTATATCGAAAATTCCCACTGCCATCGCTCGTAATGGCTTCCATTGGAATAAATGGAACCGCTACGCAACTGGAAATATCGAGTTCTCTCGGCTTAGAGGTAAAAGATGCTATGTCTTCCAGTTTCGCTGTCTTCCATTCATCAGGTAGCGGTCCGATTTCGGTCATCTTGAAACCTTCGGGTATGTCATTACTCTGGCTGCTCATTCGTTTTAATATCCAGTCCCAGCTTGCCTAATATCTCATTCAATTCTTTATCAACTGCCTGCCGCTCCTCCTCGGCCTCGGAGAGCAACACCACCGCTTCATCCAGCGGCAGAACTTCCTCCTGGTGGTTGCTGGCCACGTAGCGGGAGGGGCTGAGGTTATAGTCATTGCGGACGGCTTCATCGGTCTTGATAACCTTGCTAAAGCCTTCCACTTCCTGCCAGCCCAGATATATGTCTGCAATCCGCTTGATGTTCTCCTCGCCCAGGTAGTTCTTAGGGCGGCCCTTGAGGAACTCACCCGAGGCGTTAATGAGCAGGATTTCATTCGGATGCTGCTTTGCCCTGTTCAGCACCATGATAATTCCCGGGGCGCTGGTGTTATAGAAAAGGTTCTCCGGCAGCAGCAGGACGGCCTCAACAAAGTCGTGCTCCACAAAGGCCTTGCGGACATCCCGCTCACGGTTAGAGCCCTGGTTGCCGCTACCCCTAGCAGCAGCGCCGGTATCTATAACCATTGCCATCTTGCCCCGGTCATTCAGGGAGGCAAACATGTGCTGTACCCAGCCCCAGTCGGCACTGCTAGCCGGAGGGATACCGTGTCCGAAGCGCCCATAGGTATCATGCTCATATGTAGTGACGGCGAAGTTCTGGTTCCACATGGGATTAGCGGTTACCCTGTCAAAACGCCGCAGTGAGCCGTCCGTTTTGGTGAAGGCAGGTCGGTTCATGGTATCCCCAATCACGATCTCCGCCTCCATATCGTATATAAACGTATTCATGCGTGCCATAGCAAAGGTGGCGGCGTTAATCTCCTGTCCGTAGAAGCGGAGAGGAGCAAGGTGGGTGTCCTCACCATACTTCTCCCTGAACCCCAGGAAAGACTTGACCAGTAGGCCGCCGGAGCCGCAGGCGGGATCATAGATTTCGTCTCCGGGGTCAGGGTCAAGTATGTAGGCCATCAGGATAGCCACCTCACGTGGAGTGTAGAACTCGCCGGCGCTCTGCCCCTGCCCTTCAGCAAACTTCCGAAGCAGGTACTCATAAGCCCGTCCCAGGATATCCGGCTCGACGTCCTTCAACCCCAGGCGATATTGGGATAATCTCTGGATCAGTGCCCTGAGCTGAGCATCACTCAATATGGGTTGCCCGCCAGCTCTCTCATTAAAATCCTTAATATCTACAACGCCGGCAAGTTTCGGATTATGCCTGGCAACAGCACGGACACCATCGGTGAGATACTCTCCGAGATCGGTGGTCTGGCGGAACATATTCGGCCAGCGGGCTCTGCTGGGGATATAGAACCGTACCAGCCTGTAGTCATCATCAACGTACTTGGCCGTGCTTCCCAACTGCTGCAACTCATCCTCGAAGACATCCGATAGGCGCTTCAGGAAGACAAGGGGAAGAATATAGTCCTTGAATTTCGGGGCATCAACAGCCCCACGGATTACGCAGGCCGCTTCCCACAGCCAGTTTTCCAGGGTGCCAAGTTGAAGCTTGGAGTTGTGGTTTGCCATGATTCGTGTCCAAATGATTTCTTACCACTACTATAAACCCGTCCATCCTAAGCGTCAATTGTGTGTGCTGGCTGACCACATGGGTAACACTGGGTTATGGATTTTAGCAAGTTCCTTTTCAATATATTCTACCGGAGCAAGATAGGCAAGGGATTGATGTGGGCGGTTGAAGTTATACTCAATAAGCCATTCGGTTAGCCTGGGGTTAAATTCTTGGTAGTGTTACACAAGTAATGCTAAGTTATAATCACAGATGAAATATTTGATC
>JAGXOF010000129.1 GCA_023660035.1 Dehalococcoidia bacterium LH_S1 | reverse complement strand
ACTGAAGCATATATGGTTCATCGCACTGAAAGACCTGAGGCTCTTTGCCACAGACCGTGTGGCGTTGTTCTTCTCGATACTCTTTCCTTTCTTCTTTGTGCTTTTGTTCAATTTCCTTCTGGCGGGCAATATCACCCAGGATGAAAGGATGGAACTATATCTGGTCACTCAGGAGCCGGAGGGAGGAATAAGTCATCAGATAATCGGTGGTATGGTCACGGAGGAGGGTGCCGAACTCGAACCCGGTGAACCGAAGATAATCCAGATTGAGGATTATAACGAGGCTCTGCAGGCAGTTGAGGGCGGGGAGTTGGCTGGATTCCTTGCTTTCCCGGAGGATTTCACCGAAGGGGTGCAGATGGGATATGGGACAGAGCTGAGGGTTGTGGTTAACCCGGACAATACTTACACTGCTGCGGCTCTTCGTGGCATTGCCAGCAGTATTGCCTCCCGCATTGGAGCGCAGCAGGTGGCCGCCAATGTGGAGCAACTGTTTACCGGTGAGGGAAGCATGGCAGGGGAAACCCAGATAAACATCGAAACACAGAAGGTAGGGGAAGTAGAGGCCGAAAACCCTGCCGACTTCGTTATCCCCGGCTATCTCGTGATGTTTGTCTTCTTTACTGCGGCGCTTTCCGCCGAGAACATTGTCCGTGAGCGGCAGAGGAATACCCTGGAGCGGCTCCTGGCATCTTCGGTGCGGAGGGAGTCCATTATCGGTGGGATATTTGCTGGCACTGCTGCCAAGGGGTTAATACAGATACTGATATTCTGGGGAGCGGGGATACTCATCTTTAACATCGATATGGGGCTCTCCCCGGTAGGGGTTATTCTCCTCTCTATTTTGATGGTAATTATGTCATCTGCTTTCGGGGTTATGCTGGCAACCCTTACCAGGACCGAGCGCAGTGCTTCCGGCATAGGTGTTCTCACCTCTCTCGTGCTGGCCCCTCTCGGTGGTTGCTGGTGGCCGTTTTTTCTCTACCCTGACTGGCTCCAGACCATTGCAAAAGTAACGCCGCATGCCTGGGCGACTAGCGGTTTCAATAAGTTGATGGTCTTCGGGGCTGATCTCGGTGCTGTCGTGCCGGAAATGCTGGCCCTTGCCGTATTTACAATAATATTCGGTGTTATAGCCGTATGGCGCTTTCGCACCAGTGCGGTGTAGTGAGTGCTTGGGGATATAGCAGGTCGCCATCAGTGTAATTGCAGGGAATGCACCTGAGATCCTTGAAGTCAGGAGGATTACATCATTCCCCGGGGTTCGGGCGCTGCCTCCATTAATTCGTCCAGAGAGGTCTCTTTCCCTGTCACGTCAAAGGCATGCGTTCCTGATGGGGAAATCACTACTACGGCTGTCGGCTGCTTAAACCCTGAAAGAGAGGTGCCTTTACCCATTTCATGGCACCTGATCGATGCCTTTATCACCGGGATGACGGTTACTTCGCCAACGGTGATAGGAGGGCCTGCGGTTATTTTGTTCTTTTGCATTTGGCCCGAACCATCTTTATAGCCACTCTGGCTATGGTTAATGAGAAGGTGAATCTTAACAATGGCAGAGTAAAGCGAACTGGGCACACTCTTACTACCCCATAGCCATAGCCTTCGAGAAGTGCGTCATTCTCAAAGGCGGGTTACAGATTTATAGAGGCAGGGGAAGGCCTCAGGAACGGCAGAGTGGAGTTTATCAAGGCGAACAGCAATCCGGTATCCGCTGGGTCTCCAAGGCCGATTTTGGAATCCACTAAACAATCCTTCATTTCGAGGCGATGGAACAGGTTTTTGATCAATCTCTGGATATGGTTGGGAACACCCTTGGTTCGCAGGATATCCATCGTTACCTTGATGGCGTCTATCTTTCTCTTTACCTGTGGTCGTTTCCGTGCTTCCTCTCTTTTACCCTTACCTTTCTTCTCGCGGTCCGTTACCCTCCTGCTGACCAATCCGAAAAG
>JAGXOF010000128.1 GCA_023660035.1 Dehalococcoidia bacterium LH_S1 | reverse complement strand
GTCCGGGTCGGTAGCCAGGTACACAATTGAGGCGTCCTTGGCCGCTGCTTTTATCTCTTTCACGACTTTGTTTTTGCCCCTGACCAAAGCGTACTCGGGCTTAAATCCGTTATCCGGATCAACGCCTAAGTTCTTTTCCGGCAAGTCACGAACGTGTCCCAAGGTAGCCTTTACCTCGTAGCTGTTCTTCAGGATACGACCGATAGTTTTTGCCTTGGCCGGCGATTCTACGAGAACCAGTTTCTTTGCCATTAGCTTACTTTTACTCCCGGCGCGATTACATAATTCATGTTGCCCAACTGGTTTACCATACCCTTTAACTCCATCATTGTCAAGGTGCTGCTTACCACCGAGATGGACAATGAGCAACGATGAGACAATTCGTCAACGTGAAGTGGTTCCTGTGAGAGGTGTTTGAGAAGAAGGGACTCGGTATCGCTTTCGGGGACCACTTCCGCAAATTCCATTTGCCGCGGGTATATACTGAGGTTCAACTCCTCGAGTATGTCATTCACATCCGCTACGAGCTTGGCTCCTGCTTTGATCAGACTGTTGGTGCCACGGCTTGCCGCTGAGAGAATGCTCCCGGGTACAGCGAACACCTCGCGGTCCTGCTGCAGAGCTAGATTTGCGGTGATCAGAGCGCCGCTCCTCTCGGAGGCTTCTGTGACCAGTGTCCCCAGGCTCAGACCGCTAATGATGCGGTTCCTTCGAGGAAAATTCTCTGGCTTGGGCCTCGTTCCCAGAGGATAGTCGCTGAGCAATGCGCCATGCTCTGGGATCTCTTGAGCCAGTTGCCGGTTTTCGGCAGGGTAGATAGTGTCCAGGCCACATGCGAAAACGGCTATGGTGCGGCCCCCCTCTGCTAAAGCCTTACGGTGGGCGATGGTGTCAATTCCTCTGGCAAGTCCGCTTACAATGGTCATTCCGTTCTGTACTAGCTCGGTGACCAACCTCTCTGTGACCTCCTTACCGTATGTGGTGGTGCGGCGGGTGCCGACCACGGTGAGTACTGATTCATCATGGTCAAAGAGTTCCCCCTTGACGTATAGAACATAAGGGGCATCATATATTTCCTTCAGTCTGGGCGGGAACGAGGGGTCATCCTGAGTGAGGACGTTAACCCTAAACCGCTCCAGCTTTTCCATCTCTTCATCAAGATCGATGTTTCGCCGGCGATTCACGATGTTATTGACGAGTCGATCTTCGAGCCCGGCCGCTCTGAGGTCAGACCGGCCAGCGTGCCAGGCTTCCTCCAGGTCGCCGAAATAATCCGTGATTCTCTTGAAATTAACATGGCCAATGCCTGAAATCATGCTGAAGCCAACCCAGTACTTTATATTAGACATAATCTCCCTCAACCTCGGCGAACCGACGCTGGTCCTCCGAAGGCGGACACCCTAGGTGAACTAAGCACGAAATTCGAAATAAATCCGAAATTCAAATACTCAAATCCTCTAATCACTTAGTTTTCTGTACTATAGCACCGAAGATGTTCACCAATTCGGTAGCCTCTTTCATTAACCATTCTCGCTCTTTCTCTGTTGTGCTTCAATATAGTTCGCACCGATAGACCTTGATGCACGTATTAGCTGTTTTCCATCTTTGATATTGGCAGCACTCTTCTTCAATTTCCTTACGAGTGCTCTTGTCATCTTTGCAAATGTAAACGTACCTTCTTCCAAATCATATGGTTTGGTATTGCGATTTTGTGTCATTCGACTCTGTTTCGGATTTCGATATTCGGTATTCGCATTTAACCAACTCAAGGGAATTGAAATTTCACCCGCTAGACATCAATAAATGAGTCACTGGACAAATATTATAAGGGGTATCAGCACAGATATCAATCCGCACTCTCTTCCAATACAAAATAGGCCTGAAAGAGTGAGGTTTCTCGTTTATGATTGAATCATGCAGCTGATCATGAACGACGGCAAACTAAGGACAATCGAACAAATCAAGGAGTTCCTGGAGG
>JAGXOF010000127.1 GCA_023660035.1 Dehalococcoidia bacterium LH_S1 | reverse complement strand
GATGGATTAGCAGAAGCTTCGTGCCCTTATCTTTCACAGCACGTTTTATTGCATAGCTTACCATCGGAGCTGAGGCAGTGGGGTCTGCTCTAAGGAGCAGTATAACTTCCGAGTCCTCGAGATCTTCCACAGGATTTGTACTGGCCGAATACCCAAGGGAAGTTTGCAGCCCGGTGTGGATGGATGAATTATAAATTCGTCCACCATTATCCACATTGTTTGTGCCCAGGGCACAGCGAGAGAACTTTTGCAGGAGATAGGTATCCTCATTGGTGCACTTGGTTGAACCGAGGATGGCCAGGGCATCAGGACCGTACTCATCCTTTATTTGTTTAAACCCCTCGGCCACTGTATCGAGGGCCTCATCCCATGATACTTCCTCGAGCTCGTCATCTTTCTTGACCAGCGGGGCTGTGAGCCTATCTGGACTGTGGACGAAGTCGTACCCGAAGGACCCTCTTGCGCACAGAGTGGCACCATTTGGCGATGGTTGATCAGATGGCTTTGCTCTGGTGATTTGATTACCGCTGACCTCCAGGTCAATGTTGCATCCGCATCCGCAGAATGGACAAACTGTGGAGACGACCTTGGTAGCGGTGCTGTGATATGGCTTCATTTTCTCGGTCAGGGCACCTGTGGGGCAAAGCGCAAGGCAGGTGCCACAGAACGTGCACTCTGAATTTTCCAGGGACGTGTCCCCCACGGTGGCTGGTCTGGACAAAAACCCACGGTCCAGGTAGTCAATCGCACCCTCAACTACCAGCTCCTGGCAACCCCTTATGCATTTTGCACAAAGAATACATTTGCTGAAATCCCGTTCCAGGAAAGGATTGACTTCCTTGATCTCCGCGGGATGTGGAAGCCTTTGGAAGTCCGTTAATCCAACCCCCAATTCCGCCGCGATGTGGCGCAACTCGCAGCGATTGCCCTTATCACACACCATGCAGGAATCCGGGTGACTGGCCAGCATGAGCTTTACGATCGTTCTGCGGCTCTCCAGCACTTTTTCGGACCGAGTGTTTATAACCATCCCTGGCGCTATAGGAGTCACGCAGGAAGCCAACAGCCTGCCGGAGCGTTTATCCTCCACGAGGCAGATACGGCAGGCTCCATAAGGTTTGAGGTGCGAGTCATAGCAGAGTGTGGGGATATATACTCCCGACTCCCTGGCAAGGTCGAGGATGGTCATTCCGGATTGACCGCTTACCTCGATTCCGTCAAGCGTGATCGTGATAGTCTGCAACAGAAACTCCTCGTAATTAAGAATTCAGAATCCAGCACTCAATATTCAGAATCCAGAATTCAGTAAACTGTTTACGATTTCGAACCCTGCGGTGTAGGCCTTTGCAGTCGTTTTCCGACGTAATGGATAGTCCTGATCCCGCTGACCAGCTGGGAACTGGCTGCCCGCTTGGGAATAAACCCATAGGCTCCTATCTTCTCGGCGGCAAGGATATTTTCCTCATCGTCATACTGGGACAGCATCAGAACCCTGGTCTGTGGGTGGTCCTTATAGATCTGTTTGGTTGCCTCCAGCCCATCCATTACAGGCATGACTATGTCCATTATCACCATATCAGGAGACAATTTGCCCACCTTCTCAAGTGCCTCTTTCCCGTTTTCAGCCTCGCCCATTACCTCGATGTCCTTCTGCAGCCCGAGCACCGATTTAATACCGTCTCTCACCACTGAGTGATCATCGACAATGAGCACTTTTATACGCTTGGTTTCCCTCTCCAGGATGGTTTGGGCTCGAGTGGCGAGTGAGCCCGGCTCGACAGGCTTGGTAACGTAGTCCTCAGCATCCATCATGGCAGCCTCATCCCTTCTCCACCCTTTTATTAGCTGCTTTTCCGGAGGTGCATCCATAACAATGATGGGGAGGTCTTGTGTTTTCGGGTTGTCTCTGAGCCATTGATGGAATGTGAATGCCTCTCCCCGAGGGGTCAACGTGCCGACGATCACGAGGTCCGGGTCGATTTTTTTGATTGTATCCTGGGCCTCCTGTCGACTGATTGCCGTGGCCGCTTCGCAAACATCGCTTTCCAGGGCGTTTTTTAAAGCTGACACGAATTCCTCTTCAT
>JAGXOF010000126.1 GCA_023660035.1 Dehalococcoidia bacterium LH_S1 | reverse complement strand
GAAGATATGCATCCCAATATCAATCTGGGTGTTTCTTATCTTGCTTAAGCTCTCATGGGTTTCCTTTATCACTTCATCAAAATCCTTTTCATCCTTAAGCCTTATTTCCTTATCAAGGTTTGTTTCCTTGATTTTTTCTATAATTAACCCTTTAAGTTCATGAGTACGGGCTGGGCTGGAGAGCTTTGTCTTTTCATATTCCCCAAGATATTGGTCAAGTTCCTCAAGACCTTCGTAAAGCCCTCCTTGAGCCATAACTGTCTGCATATGATCAACCAAGGTGGCATAACTCCTCCTCTTGGCAACTGTTCCTTCGGGAGGGTTGTCGGAATTATAGATATAAAGATGGGGCATTTCACCAATTCCAAGGTCGGGAAAGCAGTTAGCAGAAAGCCCGGCACCTTTCCCCGGCAGCCATTCAAGATTACCATGTGTTCCTACATGAACGATGACATCCGCTCCAAAATCCCTTTCCAGATAGCGGTATGTAGCCATATACTGGTGAGGTGGGGGGACATCGGGGTCGTGAAGTATCTTACATACCTGCCCATCGCACCTAGGACCGGCACAACCCCGTTTGGGCTGGACACAAACCACGGCATTTCCATACTGAACCCCAGTAATTACAATCTTCTCATCATAGACCATAGCAGCGGGAACTCCATTCATCGGCTCCCCTGGCGGATTACCCCAGGCACCTATCACTCTCTCCCTCAACTTTGAGGATAAAGTATTGAACCAGTCTTCATAATGCTCTTTGGATAAAAGTGCCAGAGCCCCTCCTTTATTCACAATTTCATCAACCGTCGTCCAGCGAAACTCGGAAACTGCCTTTCTCCCCATAATAGTATCGATTAGGTCTTTTCCATCTTGAGGAGGGGTTACCTCATATCCTGCTCCTCTCATCCGATTTATTATTTGAGCAACACTCTCCAGGGTATCAAGATGGGAGCCAGCACCAACCGTAGCCTCAACTGAGGCACAGGGGTTATTATGAAGGATAAAGGCAACCTTTCGCTCTTTGGGGGGCTTTCTCTTTAGCTCTATCCATTTAGCAACCCTTTTTGCTACCCGATGACACCTTTCCGCTATGGCTTTCCTTCTCTTTAAATCCACTCCTGCATCCAGGTCTTCCTCCCCAGCTTGTGCTCCCACCATAAATGGTTCTATCACTCCTTCAAACTCCGGCATGGCAATGGAGAAGCTAATATCCCTTCCCAAACCTTGAGGGTCGCTTTCCCACTCTTCAACTGTCCGATAATAGGAAGCTACCGGCTGGAAAACGGGGACGTCGAGCTTTTTCAGTATCTCCACACCTTCCTTAGCCCCCGTGGTCTCCCCTACATTACTCCGAGAAGTTCCCAAAAGGAACTGCTGTAATTTGATCAAGGCATCGATCCGGGGAGAATTATTTTCCAGGAAAAATTCCTCAACTACTTCCCCACTCCCTTTTGTTCCCAAACTTTCATCCTTCACAGAGTAGGAGAAGGCAGGGATTACATTCATACCTAGTGCCTCAAGCTCATGGATAAGTTTATCCTCCACTTTAAGGTTGTCATTGACCCAATAGTGGCGGGAGAAGAGGATACCCACTGTAGGATCGTCTTTTTTGGGTTTATACCAGTTGAGGTAATCTTCAACCTTTAGGAAATGGTCTAAAGCATGGGGATGATAAATTCCCTCCCAGGGGATCTCCTGAGGGGGTTTTGCCTCCACCTCCATCCCCATAACCCCCTTGGCGATGTAGCGGATCATATTGACAAAATTTTCCTCTCCTCCTCGGAGGATATAGGAATAGCAGTCCATCGCAATCTCCGGCTTTACCGTGGAAAGAGCCCAATAGGAAGGATCATGTCCTATACAGACAATGGGTATTTTCTTCCCTATCTCCTCAAGTTCTTTTTCGATTTCCTCCCAAAATGCCTCGCTTGAGCGATAAAGCAGGATAACATCCTGCTTCTTTAGCTCTTCCAGAACCTCACCAAGTGGTTGCTTGTTTTCCTCCAGTTCTTTGGAGGAGAAGAGCTTAGGCTCCAGAAAGTCAACCTTTTTGCTCGCCTGGACGAGCATCGGAGCATAACTTGTCCACATAAT
>JAGXOF010000125.1 GCA_023660035.1 Dehalococcoidia bacterium LH_S1 | reverse complement strand
ATGTTTTGCTCCCAAGGTGGGAGAGAAAATTTCCCAGTCGGACTTATTAGACAGCTAAGGAGAACCAATCGCTCAAACCTATGTTACGCCAAGAAGGCTTGCTTACTCGAGATGCTAGAATAAAAGAACGTAAGAAATATGGGCTTAAGCGAGCCCGTAAGGCTCCACAATACACTAAACGCTAAAAGCTAAAAGGAGGGATGTCATGGCTTTAAGAACTGGAGACCAGTATAAGGAAGGTCAAGCAAAGATTAAGCACAATCTTTATATCAATGGCAAGAAAGTGGAGAATCTTGAGGATAATCCCAATACCAAGACAGTACTAGATGCCAATGCCAGGGGCTACGACTTAGGCATGGAGCCTGAATATGACGAGATTACGAATACAATTTCTCCCTTAATAGGGGAGAAGGTGAGTAGATGGGTGCATCCATCGTGTTCTGCTAAGGATTTAGAGATGCGTGCTGAGATGGCTGTGCTAAATTCCCAGAAATTAGGTACATGCAATTATCGTTGCCCAGGGTGCGACGTTATGCATGGGACTGCTTCTATCACTTATGAGATGGATCAGAAGCTGGGCACTGAATACCATAAAAGGTTTATTGAGTGGCTTAAATATATTCAGAAGAATGACCTGGCAGTTAGCGGCAGTGTTATGGACGTCAAAGGTCCCAGAGACCTCAGGCCGGGGAAAGGTGACCCTGACCATTATTTGAGAGTCGTTGAGAAGCGACCAGATGGCATAGTGCTAAGAGGCGCCAGATTACATCAAAGTGGTGCCTATGGGGTAGATGAGACTATAGTTGCGCCTGGTGTAGCCCCAAGGCAAGGCGAAGAACCCTATGCGATAGCTTGTGCTATAAAGAACTCCCAGGAAGGCATTACTTATATTGCTCAATATAATGCCATGTCAGCAGAAAGGGAATTTATGGCTGATAACTCGAAATTAGGGAATCCCATATATGGACAAAGGGAAACCTGCATGATAGTTTTTGACAACGTCTTTGTTCCCTGGGAAAGGGTCTTCCTCTGTGGGGAAACGGAATATGCCCACAGTCTTTTGCTTCGTTTTGCTAAACAGCATCGAATGAGTTGTGGCGGTTCATGCAAGGCAGGATTTATGGATCTTATCATTGGTGCCACGCAAGTTTTAATAGAGTCTCTTGGTTTAGACAAGGCATCTATGATACGGCAACAAATGACAGAAATGATTAGAGTAAGGGAGATATCTTATGGTCTCGCCATAGCTGCCGCCTATAGAGGAAAAGAGGAGCCCAAGGGCTCTGGCTTTTATCTACCCAATGACACTTTTGGCAACGCAGCCAAACTTAATACCTGCGATGGCTTCTGGGAAGTCATGAAATGGGCCGGTGACATTGCTGGTGGATTCGCCGTAACTATGCCATCGGAAAAGGAGCTGGAGAATTCAGTAACAAAACCTTTGGTGGAGAAATATCTAAAGACTTATGCCCCTGCCGAGGACAGGATGCGCATGACTAAATTCTTGCAAAATTGGATAGCTGGCCTTCACGGGGTGGGCACCTGGCACGGGGCAGGCCCACGTCAGAACCAGATGATTATGCTCTATAGGGATACAGACCTTGAGAAGAAAAAACAGATGGCTAAGGAATTAGCAGGATTAAAGGATTAACAAGCTATCTCAATTTCTACAGCCTTTCACCAATTTCCTTCTATCCTCCTACCAGGTTTTGATTGGCTATATAGCTATTTCCACAATTTGCTAGTGTTTGACATTTCCAGAGGTAAGCCAGGTTTGAGCTAGCTTTGTTCGAACCTGGCGCTGGCTGAGCTGTGGTGACAGACAAGGAACGCAAATCCTATTGACAATTGCTATACTGCATATTATACTCCACAGTGACAGCAATGTTTCTGAGAACAATCAAGGCTCGGGGCCATGAAGGGGAGAAGCACGAATACCTGCGCCTGGTGGAGTCCTATCGAGAGGATAGGCATACCAAACAGCGGGTAGTAGTGAGTTTGGGGCGTAAGGACACCTTGGCTCCCTACCTGAGTAGCTTGGTGCGGCTGCTGCAAGGTGAAGGAGCGGAGAGCAATTGGGTGCCTGCTGCAGAGGTGAATCCAAGGGAAGCAGCGTGCTGG
>JAGXOF010000124.1 GCA_023660035.1 Dehalococcoidia bacterium LH_S1 | reverse complement strand
CTGCTGCTATAATCGCCTTCCGAAAGGCAAGTTTTATTTACGGATAAGTTCTAAGATAAAGGAGGTTTATGTTATGGCCAATAAAGTAGCTATTGTAGCTGTAGCCCAGATAGGGCATGATGATTGTTTGGGTAAAAACATGCGAGAGATTTCCTATGAGGTAAGCAAAGACATACTAAATCAGGTTGGCATGAAGAGGGAGGAATTAGGTACAATTGTTTCCTCTTCCTCAGATTTCTGGGAAGGTATTAGCTGCTCTAATTCTGTTTACTACGATGCAGTCGGTGCTTACTTAAAAGATTCGACTAAAGCTGCGGAGGATGGCGCTTCGGGCTTTATTTACGCCGTGATGAGGATAATGAGCGGGCACTTCGATAATGCCCTAGTTCACGCCGTAACTAAATCATCTGAGATTCCTAGCTTAAGCACCTTAACTAATCTGTATGCTGATCCTTTCTTCCAACGCCCTATAGGTTTGGATGATATTTCTACAGCAGCCATGCAAGCTAGGCTATACATGGACAAATATAAAATAACTGAGGAACAAGCAGCTAAAGTGGTAGTGAAAAACCTCGGTAATGCCTTAAATAATCCTTATGTCCACAAAAAGGGGGAAATCAGTAGTGAGGAAGTTTTGAAATCCCCAGTTATGGCTCATCCGATAAAGGAGTTAGATTGTGCAACATATTCCGATGGCATCTATGCTATGCTTCTGGCTTCAGAGGAAAAGGCTAAAAAATTGACAGATAACCCAGTATAGGTAAAGGGAATGAGTTGGGGTCTAGACCATCAATTCCTTGGCGATAGAGATTTGCTTAACGGAAAGCTAAAAGGGGTTGCCCAAAAAGCATACGATATGGCAGGTATTACTAGGCCTGTGGAGGAGATCGATGCGGCTGAGATTTGTGAGCCTTATTCCTCTCAGGAGCTTCTATGGTATGAACAGTTGGGTTTCTGTGGTGATGGCGAAGGGGGAAAGCTTATAGATAGCGGTACCACTGCCATGGGTGGGAGATTACCAGTTAACCCCTCCGGTGGTGTTCTGGCGCATAATCCATATGTAGCCAGGGGACTTATTAGAATTGGTGAGGCAGCTCTACAGGTGATGGGAAAGGCTGAGAAGAGGCAAGTGCCTGATGTAAAGACTGCACTAGCACATTCCACTCACGGTTTTGCTGGGCAGCATCATTCAGTAGTTATCCTTGGGAAATAAGATTAGGAGGGAAAATGGCAAGAGCAGTAGCAGTTATAGGATTTGGACAGACCAAACATGGGAGGAGGGATGACCTTAATTATTCTGAGCTCATTTACGAGGCAGTGAAAACAGCCATAGAAGACGCCGCGATTTCACCGGGAGATATAGAAGCGGTAATTCACGGCACTATGCCATCAGCAATGGAGGGAATTAATGCTGCCCATTTATACTTGTCAGATGCCATGGCAACATTTGGCAAGCCGTTGATGCGCGTAGCTACCTGCGGGTCAACAGGAATGTCCGTAGCTCATTCAGCTTTTTATCATGTAGCCTCAGGCATGTTTGATGTAGTAATGGCAGTGGGCTCTGAGAAAATGTTTGAAAATGACCCCCAGGGAACTATGGAAACAGTGGCTGACCCCTGGTTCCAAAGAGCATTTATCTCTGGGGCTCCAGGCGTTTTCAGCATGCAAGGAATCCAGTATAGTCATAGGTATAATTTGCCAGAGGAAAGGGTAAGGGAAGCAGCTGCCCGCATTTCTGTAAATCATCATGATAATGCCCTAGATAACCCCTATGCGCACATCAGGAGGAAGATCACCATTGAAGATGTCCTAAAATCTCGAATCATCGCTTATCCCACACGGCTTATGGATGTCTGTCCTTCTTCAGATGGAGCTGCGGCGGTCATTTTTGCTTCTGAAGAAAAGGCCAAAAAAATGCCTAAGAAGCCGGCTTGGGTGAAGGGCCTTGCTTATTATGGAGATGAGCATTTCTTTGGCGACTCGGACAAGGTAGAGTGGGAATCAGCAATTCTCGCAGCGGAAAGAGCCTACAAAATGGCTGGAATTCAAAATCCAAGAAAGGAACTTGATCAGGCTGTCTAAAAACCTTTTCTGTCGGAGAATGACTATCGACCATTAATCGTCCTCCGACATTTCAACT
>JAGXOF010000123.1 GCA_023660035.1 Dehalococcoidia bacterium LH_S1 | reverse complement strand
GTCAATGAAGCCGGAGGATTAGCAGTTGCCTTTAACGCTAGCGAGTACGCCTTGCCCTATGCGACGATCGGACTGGCTTCCACACATATCAGCGATCTGGCCCCGATTCTGAATACATGGGAGAAAGGCAATAAACGAGCAGTGGAAGCCCTTGTAATGGAAAAGGAGAAAGGCGGAGGAGATGAGGATAGAGGACATTTCCACTGGCTCCGTGGACGGGAAGATTACACCGAACCGCTTGAAGTGCACAGACGAATCCGCAAGCTGGTCCGTGAGGAAGCCGGCAAGCTGGGATAAGGCTGGGTTCTGGGTTCCAGGTTTTGGGTTCTTGATTCTCTATTGGATTTTAGCTTTTAATTTCCTGGGCTGACCATGCAGCAAAAAGACGTTATCGGAATAGGGGCCATGAACATGGACCGCCTATACCGGGTGGACCGTGTCCTCCAGGAAGGCGAGAGCGGTCGCCATGATGAATCAAACCATGGAGCACCTATCCCGGCCGGTTCCCAATCAGTGGAGCAAGTAGCCGGCGGCGGCTCGGCAGCAAACACGATCTGCGGCCTGGCCAAACTGGGAATCAACACTGGCTTTATCGGAGCCGTGGGTAATGATGCCGACGGGCAAAAGCTCATTGAGAGCCTGCGAACAGCAGGGGTAGACACCAGCGGCATCACGGTTAAAGATGAACTCTCTACAGGTTCAGCAATCTGCTTGGTGGACAACGAGGGCCGGAGAGCCATCTACGTTTCCCCGGGAGCCAACGCCAGGATATCCCGGCAGGATTTCTCCCCGGACTACACGAGTCAGGCGAAGATCATCCACCTCTCCTCCCTCAACGGAGAAGAGCCATTCCGCCTTGTACAGGACATTGTCGCTTCCCTGCTACCATCGATAACCTTTAGCTTCGCTCCCGGAGCATTGTACGCCGCCAAAGGCATCAATGGGCTCAAGCAAATTCTCAAACGCACTAATATACTTTTCACAAACCGTGAGGAAATGGGGCAACTTACCGGCCAGGAGTTCTCCTCCGGTGCTCAAAAGTGCCTCGCCGAGGGGTGCCACACAGTCGTGGTTACATTGGGAGCGGGAATAGACACGGGTGACAAAACCCCGGCAACCTGCTACATACGCAATGAGAAACAAGGGATCTTCACCAAACCAGCAAAGGCCCAGCAAGAATACCCCATTCTCGATACCACCGGCGCCGGGGATGCATTCATAGCAGGATTTCTCTTCGGACTGCTAAGGGGAAAAAGTCTGGAAGAATGTGGGCTTCTTGGTGACTTGATGGCAAGGTTCTGCATCACCTGCATGGGGGCCAGGGAGGGCCTCCCCTCGCTTGAGGAACTTGCCGCAAGGTATTGGCAGCTCTATCAGCGAGATGTATAAAGGCCAGCTAACTAACTGTGGTTCAAGTGGCACACGTCGTTGAGAAGGGTGAGGGTAGGACAGTGGGGATAATGCTCTATAACACTTACTGAGCAGCTACTTAGGCGGATTCTCCACCAGCAGCTGAGGTCCATTCCCAGAAGCTGACATATAAGCACCTGGAGGGCTCCACCATGACCAACGAGCAAAGTGCTCCTATCCGCCACTTGCCCGTCAAGACTCTCAGTAAATTGCTTTGTTCGTGTGGCAAGGTCAGTTAGTCCCTCGCCGTTGGGAAAGCACACCTGGAGAGAACGTTCAATCCAGTCATGTATATCGAAAACATCCCGATGGTCTCTCTCTATCTCATTAAACGTCAAACCCTCCATATCTCCGAAGCTTAGTTCCCGCAGCATGGGGGTATAGTGGATACTGTCAGACATATCATGCCTGCAAGCGATAATCTGTGCCGTCCTGGCAGCCCTTGTGAGGTCGCTTGCATATATTGTATCTATTTGTTCGCCGCTTAAGCGATCGCTGACTCTCTCCGCCTCCCTAATCCCTACATCACTTAACTCCACATCACTCTGCCCCTGAAAACGGAGTGTTCTGTTCCACTCCGTCTCACCATGCCGTACAAGTATTAGTCTACCCACGTCAACCCCTTCCAATTATTGCTCAATAGTGACGCTACTTACTAGTAATTAAACAGATTCATACTCAAATACCGCTCGCCACGGTCAGGCAAAACTGTAACCACACGCTCAAACATCCTGGACAC
>JAGXOF010000122.1 GCA_023660035.1 Dehalococcoidia bacterium LH_S1 | reverse complement strand
TTTTCAATGATTCAACAAGTCCCAGTTCGGTTAGGTAGTTAAATGATTTGACACGGTATATATTATTGGCTCCATCTTGATTTTACGCCATTTGGTAGATATACTATCCATACGCTAAGAGATTGAGAAGGAGCAAAAACCAGGCTCAACCTCGGGAGGTAGAAAATGGGAAAGATATATTTGATTGATGTCACCAATCGGGACGGAGTTCAAACTGCAAGGCTTAGCCTATCCAAGCTTGCCAAGACTCTGATAAATGTTCGCCTAAACGAGATGGGCGTGTTTCAAAGTGAATTTGGATTTCCGACCACCCTGCATGAGTCCAATTATCTGAAAGCAAATATCAGGCTGGCTGAGATGGGAGTATTACAACCCATGCGCCTGGAAGGATGGGTGCGGGCTCAGGCACAGGATATTGAGAAAACGTATCAGATGGTGCCTGATATCAAGCATCTTAATGTCTCCATTTCCACGTCTGAGCAGATGATTTGGGGTAAATTCGGGGGAAGTAAGACGAGAGAGGATATACTCAATATGGCATGTGAGGCTGTGGATGCTGCCAAAGAGCATGGCACTGAGACGGTTAGTGTCAATGCTGAAGATGCGTCCAGAACGGATATCGATTCCCTTATCCGATTTGCCTCGACGCTCAAGGAACATGGGGCAGACAGGTTCCGCTATTGCGATACGCTTGGATATGAGAATCCATTTAGCATATATGAGACTTGCAAAAGGCTGGCTGAGGAACTAGATATGCCCATCGAGACTCACTGCCATGGGGATTTAGGAATGGCGGTGGCTAACTCCGTAACAGGTGCAATGGGCATCGTTGATGGGGGCCAGGACGCTTATATAAACACGACTATAAATGGGATCGGGGAGAGAGCTGGCAATGCCGATCTGGTGGCTGTAATCCTGGCACTAAAGAAGGCAAAGGACTTGCAGAGATATGAATTTGGCATGGATATTGATCTCTCAAAGTCATGGAATATCTGTAAATATGTAAGCTATGCCTTTGATGTGCCTATCCCCATGAACCATCCTGGAGTTGGTGCCAATGCTTTTGCACATGCATCGGGTATTCATGCGGACGCAGTGTTGAAGGACCGGGCCAATTATGAGTTGTACGAGTATGAAGAACTGGGACGAGGGGAACCTGAAATGGTGGAGACCGGCAGGGAGATACTTTCCGGTGAGTATACAGGGAAGTCTGGATTCGCACATGTGATGGAGGATTTAGGAGTAACCTTCGATGATCCTGCCGAGGCAGAGAGGGTTTTGGAATTGGCACGCTACGCTAATGTGGTAGCACATAAGCCATTGGTCGGAGATGAGCTATTATTCATAGCCCGCTACCCTGATATTACCAGAGAGCTTCTAACCATAACACCTGTGGTTTAGCCAGTAGGCTTTAAATAGTTGGCCCGCCTCCGGCGGGCCAACTATTTAACTACACTTTGTATAGCCGCATGAATGGCAGATGTGGCATCCCTCTTGATAGACCAGAGGGGCACCACATTCAGGGCACTGTCCGCCCCCTACCTCATCACCTATATCCATCTGGTCTTCTTTCCTGTTTCCGTTTCCATTTCTGTTGTTGTTTATTGGCTCAAATTCACCAATCTCTGGGGTCTCTTCCTCTGGTCCGGGATTGATAGGGGCCAGTGGTGGGTTGTTAAGGTGCCGCTCAAGGACACCCCCGATGGCGTCTGGACAGGACAGGATGGCGTGGCCTTCATGCCAGGATATTGAGGGACAGCGTATTCCCTTGAGGTTCTTTACCACGGCCTCAACGCTTATACCTGCCCTAAGCGACATAGATATAAGCTTGCCAATGGCCTCAAGCTGTGCTGAGGCACAGCCACCTGATTTGCCCAGGCTGGCAAATACCTCACATATTCCTTTCTCATCTGAATTAACGGTAACGTAGATATTCCCGCAGCCTGTCGTAACCTTCTCTGTAGCCCCATATGTGACGGCTGGCCTTTCCCGTGGCTGCATCTTGCCGTGGTCCTCTTCCGACTCCCTCTCCTCGCCGCCTATCGATAGAACCTGCTCATCACGACTCTTATCGCGATAGATGGTTATTCCCTTGCATCCCTCCTTATAGGCAAGCAGGTAGGCGTTTGCTACATCTTCTCGGGTGGCGTCTTCCGGGAAGTTAATGGTCTTGGAAACCGCATTGTCCGTGTGGCGCTGGAATGCTGCCTGCATCTTCGCGTGCCATTCCGGGCTTATATCATGTGAGG
>JAGXOF010000121.1 GCA_023660035.1 Dehalococcoidia bacterium LH_S1 | reverse complement strand
GGGATATATACCGTGAATCCTGGTGAAGTGGGTGTGGTGAGGCAATTTGGAAAGGAAGTGGAGCAAACAAGACCAGGATTGCATTACCACTTACCTGGACCTATTCAACGGGTTGACAAGGTGAATATGGAGGTGGTGAGAACGACTGAGGTCGGCTTCAGGACTGTAGAGGCCGGCAAACGATTCCGGCTTGTTCCCCGAGAATCGCTGATGCTGGCTGGCGATTTAAATATAGTTAGTGTTCAGACTATAGTGCAGTACAAGGTGAGAGATGCCTCGCAGTTCCTATTCAAAGTCAAAGAGGTTGAAGATGCTCTTCATGCTGCCACCGAAGTCGCTCTTAGAGACGCTGTTGGGAATCATACTATTGATTATGTCATGCTTCCGGGAAGAGGGGAGGTACAAGACGAGGCCAGCGAAATGCTGCAAACTTTGATGGATAATTACAACTCAGGGCTTTTGATAACCACGGTGAAGTTGCAGGCCGTAGACCCACCGGAGGAGGTAAAGGATGCTTTCGACGAGGTAGTTCGCGCTCGGGAGGATGAAGAGACGACTGTCCGCCAGGCCGAGGGTTATGCTGCGGACATAGTCCCCAGGGCCAGAGGAGAGAAAGAAAAGATAATAAAGGGGGCCGAAGCTTATAAGCAGGAAAGGATAGCGAAAGCCCGGGGTGATGCCGAGAAGTTCATCGAGGTTTTGGAAGAGTATCAAAAGGCACCGGAGGTCACCGGGCAAAGGCTGTATTTGGAGACCCTGGAGCGCACCCTGCCAGATCTAGAGAAGATAGTTATTGATTCCGGAACCGGTGGTAACCTGTTACAGTTTTTGCCCCTGAAGGGTATGCGAGGGTTGGAGAAACCTGAGGAGAGTGGAAAATGAGAAAAGCGGTGATAATTATAGTAGTGGTGATCGCGGCTCTGATCGTGATTGCTCAATCCCTATACACTGTAGACATGACCCAACAAGCGATAATTCTGCAAATGGGAGAATATAGAGGTACAGTTACGGAGCCCGGGCTGCATGCTAAGGTTCCTTTTATTCAATCAGTGGAGCGTTTTGAAAAGAGGGTATTGGTTAGCGATGTAGCCCCCACGGGGTATCTTACTGGGGGGAGAGAGATGGAGAAGAAGAAGGTGATGGTGGATCATGTAACTCGCTGGCGGATTGCCGACCCTTTGCTATTCTACAAAACTGTCCATGCTGAAATAGGAGCTATAGCTAGGTTGCAGCATATCGTTGTTTCCGAGCTGAGGGATGAACTGGCCAAGTACTCCCTTGCCGAAATAATCTCGACTCATCGTAGGCCGATAATGGAGACAGTAGCTACCCGAACTAGGGAGAAGGTGCAGGAGTTTGGGATGGAAGTGATAGATGTCAGGACAAAGCGCATTGATCTGCCAACAGAGGTTCAAGGTAGCGTTTTTGATCGAATGAGATCGGAACGAGAGAGAAAGGCCAAAGAGTCTCGCGCCGAAGGCGAGGAGAAGGCACTCAAGACCAGGGCCGATGCTGATAAGGAGAAGACAATCATTTTAGCTGAAGCTTACGAAGAGAGCCAGAAACTTAAAGGAGAGGGGGATGCCGAGGCTACCAGGATTTACGCTGAAGCCTTTAATAAAGACCCCGAATTCTATCATTTCATGAGGTCATTGGAAGCGTATGAAAATTTCCTGGGAGGTAAAGATACCCTGGTGCTGGGGACTGATTCAGAGCTATTCAGGTACCTAGAGAGCCCGAATTTGGAGGAATAAGAATCACGATTGGCCATGAGGACTTCGCTCGATTATTATGCTATTTTGCAAGTCCATCCCGATGCGGATAGAGAGGTAATCGAGGCCGCCTATCGCAAGCTAGCGACAAGGTATCACCCCGATGTGAGCCATACCGCTGATACTATGGAGAAGATGAAACAGCTCAATGCTGCTTATGAGGTGCTCTCGGATCCAATCAAGAGGGCAGAATATGATGCCGATAGAGGCGGAGCGTCTTCGTCAGAGACACCTGCCGTAAGAGTGGTCTCCAGACTGCGGTACTTCCATGCCAGGCGCTTAGTGATACCTATCGGTCTGGCAGCGCTTGCTGTGGTGGGATTTAGATTGGGGCCTAAGCTGGTGTTGTTGCTTATAGTCTTTTCTGTATTTGTCTGGCTCCTCTTTGCCCTAACGAGGCCACGGTGATGAAATTATAGTTATAGGGGTACGTACTTGACTGATGTAAAGGGCTAAGACAGAATATGAGGCATGGAGGACTATCCG
>JAGXOF010000120.1 GCA_023660035.1 Dehalococcoidia bacterium LH_S1 | reverse complement strand
CTGCTGCTATAATCGCCTTCCGAAAGGCAAGTTTTATTTACGGATAAGTTCTAAGTAAACATTTCATATTAACAATCTTCGCCCATCTCATGGTTTGCCTCCGTAGTATTCTTATGATCGTAAATTTGACATCGTCAAGCATTGCTGGCTGGTCCGCCTGGAGATGCCGATGCCGATTGTGTTCATGACGGTATCTTTCACTGGATCAAACCATCCTGGTATATAGACCATAGATCGGAGGATAGGGATAACTGCCTGCAAGCTCTCCTGAACCTCGTGAGCAAGACAGAAGAGAAAGGCATAGCCCGTCACAGTAGCCATGCGCCTGATCGGTCTCGGGAGTCTCTGGGCAAACTGGCTAGCTTCAGGATGAACCCTGCTCGTCTTGTCGATGTATTCCCGGACCAGGAAACCAAACGCGGTATGGGTGAGAATATCGAACCCCGAGTTGTAGCCGTCCTGCCCCAGGGTTCGGGAGCCAACAAAGTGAAGCGATACTGCCCCAAGGAAGATCAAGCTGAGCCTCTTATCGCTCACGCACTCCCGGAGGACAGGAGCCAGCCAGCGAAGGGATGAGAGAGCATCCTGCCTCAACAGTAAATGAACTAAAGGGGAAACTATAAGCCAGCCGGTGAAAAGTATCAATAGTATCATCTGCTTAGTACTCAATAGGCATAGACTACCTAGGTATCTTCTATCCGTGTAAGAGTCTATAATTCCTCTAACGGCCTTGTCAAGCTTGAGCGTAACAGAAACAGAAGAGGCTTCCTTCTTATCGACCTTCTTGTCCGTCCAAGGAGGGAGCGTAAACTAGATATTATATGCTAATGATTACCGATCGCCGTAGCGGGAGTGATACGCCTAACGCGATTTAACAATCCTCGCTTGTTGCACGTTTATTTGGCATTGCCATGGAGATAAGCGGGATATCGGTTTAGTAGTCTGAGCTATCCCTTAAATCTCGGATAAGTTGTTTATATACATCTGGTTGATAGGGGGAGCATCAGGGTGGACAGGGTGAACAATATCTAAGCTTGGGATAGACCGGATAATTGGTAGTTATCAGGAGTTGAGTGTGGCAGCGAGCACAGGATACTGGCTCAACGAGAGCATAGCTATTCTGCTGGTCCTTATTAGGGGGTTACTCCAGCAGGTCAAGTCTGTGACACAGCGCTAACGTACGCAAAAAGGAGGGAGCACCCGAGGTTGCTCCCTCCTTTGTTAGTGTGCGCGGCATGAGCAATAACTTGGTGGTGAAAGTCCACTATAGGCTTGGCAGTAGGAACTATTAGCCGAGAGCAAGGGTGTCCACCGTGAGGTGGAATCTGAAAGGAGCTGGAGGCAAAGTCCTGGCTCGATGAACAAGAACTGCATATAAGGCTGTTTTGGGGAGGACGAGTCTGCTAAACAAAACGAAGTCCGATACTGCCCGAACCCCATGCAGTAAATGCAGCGAGTAGATGGGATGAAGGTTATTGTTCTTACCCGTGGAGGTCTGCCAGTTGTGTCCGCCTTTGGCAAATACGGTTAAACTGGCAGAAGTCAGCAGAGGCCATAGTAGCCCGATAAGTGGGGAGAAGGGCTGAACAGCAGAGGTTCTGGAAACTTGAAGGATTCGAGAGGAATGCAAAGAAAGCAGACAACCTCATGTGGACATGAAGGCTTACTGGATGAGGTAGGCGTGGAACGCCGAGATAGTCAGGAAGTGCTGAGTATTTCGCCGGCATCTGAGAGAGGAAGGAACAATATGCCGGAAGTCGGGGATGGCTTGCTTGAGTGGGTACTGAGCAGGGACAACCTGAACCTTGCGTACAAAAGAGTGAAAGCCAACAAAGGAAGTCATGGAGTAGACGGAATGAGGGTAGATGAACTTCTATCTTTCCTGAAGCAACATGGCGAAGCACTCAGGCAAAGCATCCTTGCAGGGGAATATGTACCCCAACCCGTCAGGCGGGTAGAGATACCGAAACCTGAGGGAGGAGTTAGACTGCATGGAATACCCACAGTAGTAGACCGGTTGATACAACAGGCAATGGCACAGGAGCTCAACAAAATCTTCGACCCTGACTTTTGGGAAAGCAGCTATGGATTCAGAGCCGGGAAAAGTGCACATCAGGCAGTCATAGCTGCGAGGGGCTACATTGAACAGGGCTACCGGTGGACAGTGGACATAGACCTGGAGAGGTTTTTCGATAGGGTAAACCACGACAAGCTGATGTCACTGGTAGCGAAGAAAGTCAAGGATAAGAGGGTGCTCAAGCTAATCAGGAGATACC
>JAGXOF010000011.1 GCA_023660035.1 Dehalococcoidia bacterium LH_S1 | reverse complement strand
GTATAAGGGATGGAGAATTCCTGTTAAACTCACTGAACGATACCTGCCATCTAAAACCATAAATTCGGATTCCGAAGCACTAGACAAATTCAAATGATATAAACGTTGGGGCCGCTGAGCACTTATCATACTTTCAAAATCTTAAATGATCGGCGTTATCTTAGTAGTCGGATACGTAGTACTCATCGGTACTAGCAGTCTGGTGTTCAATTATGTATTATCCAGGGTTTCAAAGGAACCTGCTAGCCAAACAGTACGGCGAGCGCAAATGGCATCGGCGCCATAACCCGCTGTCTGAGTTGATTTCCACCCTGCTTTCACAGAATACGTCGGATGTTAATTCAGGCCTTGCTTTTGATTCCCTGACGAAGGACTTTGAGACCTGGGAAGAGGTCGCAAATGCGGATGTAGCGGATATCGAGTGCTCTATAAGGTCAGGGGGAATATCACGCCTAAAAGCTGTTCGTGTGAAGCAAATCCTTCAGACTATCCTGGAGGAAAGGGTGTCACTTGATCTCTGGTTTTTGGATAGTCTCTCGGTTGGTGAGGCAAAGTCGTGGTTGCACAACTTGCCCGGAGTGGGACCCAAGACCGTAGGATGTGTTTTGCTATTTTCCTTTGGCAAACCTGTAATGCCTGTTGATACGCATGTCTATCGGGTAGCTAGGCGGTTAAGATTGATAGAGGACAGGGCTTCTGTGGAGAAGGCGCATGAATTGCTTGAGGCGATGGTGCCGCCGGGGGAGGTTTACCAATTACATTTGAATATGGTAGAACATGGACGAAGGGTTTGCAAGTCGAGGAAACCTTTGTGTTCTCAGTGCGTCCTGCGAGAAGTTTGCCCTTCGAGTGAATCCGATCGTTTGGATAAGTGATATGGAAAGAGAAAGATTTCATGAACTCGTCGATGAGGCTCTGGCGGGGTTGCCACCGGAGTTGGGTGAGAAGCTGCAGAATATCGCTGTTATGGTAGCGGATTGGCCAACACATGACCAGATGGGTAAACTGGGGATAAAACGGCGGCAAAACCTGCTTGGGTTGTATGAAGGCGTGCCGCTCCCTAATCGCGGGCGTGGGTACACCATGGTTTTACCTGATCGGATTACCATCTTCCAGAAGCCAGTTGAGATGCAGTGCCACTCTGATCGGGCGATAGTGCGGCAAATCCAGCACACAGTGCGGCATGAAGTCGCTCATTACTTTGGTATAAGCGATGCGAGGCTGAGGGAGATGGGAAGGTATTGATAGCGGGGGATAAAATGGAAAGGATAAATGTAGGAATACTTAACGTCACAGGCTACATAGGAATTGACCTGGCACGGTTGCTGCACCAGCATCCGGGAGTGAATCTGGTGTCTGTGACCGGCAGGAGTGCTGCGGGACAGAGGTTGGGAGAGGTTTTTCCTCACATGGCCGATGTTGACCTGACGATCGAGGGGGAACTCGGAGATGTCGATTTTGCATTCTCTGCTCTGCCTCATGGCGCAAGTGCTCAGTCGGTAGTGAGCCTGCTGGAGCAGGATGTGAAGGTGATCGACGTGAGTGCTGACTTCAGGCTTAAAGATGCTGATGAATATGAGAGCTGGTACAAGGTTGCTCATCCTGTGCCGGAGTTGTTGAATGAGGCGGTTTATGGTTTGCCGGAACTCTACCGTGCCGAGGTCTCGGAAGCTAGGTTGGTTGCGAATCCGGGGTGTTACCCTACCGGAGCTATCCTTGCCCTTGCCCCTGCGGTTGCGGAGGACCTGGTTAATCCTGACATGATCATCGACAGCAAGAGTGGAGTCTCCGGAGCTGGCAGGGCGCTTGCCATGAAAACCCATTATGTGGAGGCCAATGAGAATACCTCTGCCTATGCGCTTCAAGGTCATCGACATTTGCCCGAGATCGTTCAGGAACTTCAAGGTTATACTGAAACCACGATTTCCGTCTCTTTTGTTCCTCATCTGGTACCAATGACTCGGGGTATATTGAGTACATGTTATGCGACTTTAAAGAAAAGGGAAGATGCGGAGAGGATCAGGGAACTCTATCGCGATTTCTATCGTGATGAGCAATTTATCCGTGTTGTTGATACCCCGCCCGGTACCAAGCACACCTGGGGAAGCAATCTTTGCCTTATTTATCCTACAGTTGATGAAAGGACCGGCAGGCTGATAGTTGTAAGCTGCATCGACAATCTGGTGAAGGGTGGTGCGGGGCAGGCATTGCAGAACATGAATCTAATGCTCGGCTTACCTCAGGTGATGGGATTGGAAGCGCTGCCAGTATACCCGTAAGAAACTAGATCCACGGGAATAGTTGCGTTTTTATAAGTTCGAAGTTGCGCTTGACTTTGTCGGTTCCCTTTATGATATCCATATGTCCCGGCAGCAAGTATTCCACGCGCTGTTGTGATAGTTCCTCGATGCTTTGCTTGAGTTGATCACCATTTCCTCCAGGGATGTCTGTTCTGCCCACGCTCCCGCTGAAAATTACATCCCCGCAAATGAGAATTCCCTCGTTTCCACAATAGAAGCAGATGCTGTCCAGTGAATGTCCTGGAGTCTGGAGTATTTCAAACTCTAAATTCCCGGCGGTTAGTTTTTCGTCCAGGTATCCGTCTTCCTTTAGCTCAAATGAGGGCATGCCGAAGAAGTTAGCTACCTGGGTCACTGTGGTATCGAAGTTCTGCCGCTGCAGTTGATGGAGGAGTATTCTGGCACCGGACATGCTCTTGAGCGGTTCATCCGCCCAGCAGTGATCGCCGTGGAGATGGGTATTGGCTATGATATCGATATCCTCGGGGTTGATGCCGTCCTTTTTCATGTCCTCCACAAGTGCAGGCAGGGCTTGCTCGAGCCCCGGATCGAAAAGCACTGTGGTATTGTCTTTTATAACATACGTGTTGGAATCCAGCATCTGATGCTCGGGATAGTAGAATAGATTTTCGGTCAGCTTCATATTTCGCCCTCCTGTAAAATTTATGGTTTTTAAGGCATCTTGCCAAATGTACTTACCGTTTCATTATAAAGGGCTCGAGGGCAACGCCGCAACCGGTCAGTGAATCCAGTGATTGTTTCAGGGAGTCGATCGCAGGTCTCTCATGCAGGTAAACAAGATGAGAGTCACACTTGCAGTCCGATGCCCCGAAGCCTTTGACTGGGACTGTTGCTCCCGGTAAGTCACGTGCAGCGAGTGTAAGCTGGCATTCCATCCGCTGTGGGGTAATGGTACACCATATTTCTATAATTTGTGCCTGCTTCAGCAGGTAGTCGATGTGCCAGTGCCGGGTTCGTTTCTCTTGCAGGTATCGGTTGATTCGTTGGGAAAGGCCGCCAAGCGCGCTCCCCATATAGAGATAGTATCCTGCCGGAAACGTGAAAGTCCCCAGTTTCCCTACCGTGATGGTGTGCTCTTGCTGAAGAGCCATGACGAGGATGTAGCTCCCCTTTTGCACGCTCTTATTGTAGAACTACTGGTACAGAGGCGTCAAAGGCTGTAAGTGTTAATACCAGCCCCTGGACTGTGTTATACTGTTAAAACAACTCAACTATGGGCTCAGGGGGGTGAGTTACCATGACTGACAATGGGAAAGTCCAGAAAAAGATCGAGCATCTGCGGGAGCAGATCAACCACCATAATTACCGTTACTATGTGCTTGACAGTCCGGAGATAAGCGATGCCGAGTATGACGGGTTAATGCGTGAACTCCAGAATCTCGAGGCCGAACACCCTGAGTTTCTTATCCCTGATTCTCCTACCCAGCGTGTAGGTGCACCGCCGGTTGAGGAGTTCGGGGTTGTGGAACATCCTGTGCCTCTTTTAAGTCTGGGGAATGCCTTCAATTCCGATGAGCTGAGGGCCTGGTATAACAGGGTTGTCAGGATGTTGGGACATGAGGACTTTGATCTTGTCTGTGAGCTGAAGATGGATGGACTGGCAGTGGCTTTGATCTATGAGGACGGTGTCCTTACTACTGGAGCTACCAGGGGTGATGGCTATAATGGTGAGAATATAACTCAAAACCTGAAGACAATTCGCAGTATACCTCTTAGAGTGAATTCAAATGCCCTTCGCAGATTCGAGGTCAGGGGGGAGGTCTATCTATCCAAGAAGGGATTTGAGGATGTAAATAAGGAGAGAGAGGAAAGAGGAGAGCAGGTCTTTGCGAACCCGAGGAATGCTGCCGCTGGCTCGGTAAGGCAGCTTGATTCCAGAGTGACAGCCAGGCGCCCGCTCGATATCTTTATTTATGGTCTAGGTTATGCTGAAGGGTCCGTACCGGATACTCATTGGGAAACGATGGAGTATCTTAAGTCCTTGGGTTTCAAAACGAACCCAAACAATGCTCCGGTTAGTACCCTTTCCGAAGCGGATAATTACTATCAGCGGTGGATTGAGGACCGGGAACAGCTACCATACGAGGCTGACGGTGTGGTGATGAAGGTTAACCAGTTCGCGTTACAGCGGGGATTGGGGTTTGTAGGGCGTGAACCCCGCTGGGCTATTGCCTGCAAGTTCCCTGCGGTTCAGGCTACCACCAAGCTTGTGGACATCGGCATTAACGTAGGGCGCACGGGATCGATCAATCCCTATGCCATTCTGGAGCCGGTGACTGTAGGTGGCGCAGTGATAAGAAGAGCGGCTCTCCACAATGATGAGGATATACATCGTAAAGATATCCGTATTGGCGACACGGTGGTGGTACAGCGGGCTGGCGATGTGATCCCCGAAGTGGTATCGCCCGTTACCAGTGCTCGCACAGGGGAAGAGAAGGTGTTTTCCATGCCCTCTCACTGTCCGGTGTGTGAGTCCGAGCTGGTCAGGCCGGAGGAAGAGGTTATGCTACGGTGCCCGAATGCAGCCTGTCCTGCCCAGGTTTATGAATTGCTAAAGCACTTTGTATCCCGTGGAGCTATGGACATAGACCAGATAGGAGAGAAACTTGCTGCTGCTTTGCTTGATGCCGGACTGGTCAATGACGTGGCTGACCTGTATTCCCTCAAGCACGAGGACCTGCTGAAGCTGGAGAGAATGGGAGATAAGAGCGCATCCAATGTGCTGGAATCGATCGAGAAGAGCAAGGAAAGACCTTTGTCGAGGGTTATTTTTGCACTGGGCATTCGGTATATAGGCTCGGAGATGGCAGATATTCTGGAAGGCGAATTCGGCAGCATGGACAGCTTGATGAAGGCCACGGTGGATGATTTGCTGGCCATCTCTGGCATTGGGCCGAAGGCTGCTAAGAGTGTGGTGAACTTTTTCAGCCAGGAACGCAATTGCCAGATCGTTGAGAAGCTGAGAAAGGCCGAACTCAAGTTGGAATCTGAGGCGGAGGAGACACAGGAGTTGCCGTTGGCGGGGCAGGAAATTGTGATTACGGGGAAGTTGGAAACAATTACCCGTGAGCAGGCTGAGGAAAAGGTGAAGGAGCTAGGGGGCAAGGCTGGTAGCTCTGTTACCAAGAAGACCACCTACCTTGTAGCGGGTGCAGATCCCGGCTCCAAGCTGGATAAGGCACAGTCGCTGGGAACAAATATCCTGAGCGAGGAAGAGTTCCTTCAACTTGTGGGGATGAGCGGTCAGGGCTAGATTGACGTACAACGGTATTTGCATTACCCCGTCTCAGCCTGTTAGAATAAAAAACATTAGAGTAGTGAAGGGGGTGCTTACGCATGCGCAGGTTAAATAGAGTTGGACTATCGTTATTGGTGGTGATGTTTCTTTTATCGATGGCAGGTGTGGGCCCGGCAATGGCTCAACAGCCCGAGAGGGGCGTTTCGCTTACGACCACCTACCCTCATGTAGTTGTTCCTCTTGCCGATGCCGGTGATACGGTTCAGTTCTCTGTAACTGTGGCAAATACAGGAACGGTAGCAGAGGATGTGAAACTCTCGGTGGTGTCCATGCCTGAAGATTGGAAATGCCAGTTTGAGTCTGGGTATCCCTCGAAAATTGTGCGTGCAGTATACCTTCCTACCAAGGAAGAGGATGAGAAGAATTTCACGCAGGGAATAACCCTTAAGGTTACACCTCCATCGGAGGTGGAATCCAAGGATTATCAATTTACTGTTAAGGCAGTTAGTGATGATGGCAAGGTTTCGGACTCTGTCCCAATTACTCTTACTTTTTCAGGTGAGGCGGCCAAGAGTGTTCCTGCAGGGGTAGAGCTAAGCACTGATTCTACGACCCTGGAGCAAACTGCCGGGAACGATTTCGAGTTCTCCATCAAGGTCAAGAACAAAGGGGAGGAAAGCCGGCGCTTTGAATTTGGGCTGGAAAAAGGTAGCCCAGAAACGCAATTGGCGAGTTGGAGAGGGTATCTTACCAAGGGATATGAGGGTACCCGTATACAGGACCTCAAAATAGATGCAGGAGCCACTGAAACCATAAAGCTTCATCTCAATCCTCCATCAGGGGTTCAGGCAGGGGAGTACCCGGTAAAGTTTAAGTCGAGCTCCGGCGAAGTGAGCGATACCATTGAGGTTAAGGCGGTTATATCAGGAACTTATGAACTGTCGCTAACTGCTCCTGAGGATGGGCGTCTAAATACAAGTGCGACAGCTGGTGATGCTACGACGGTATCTCTGAAACTAGAGAATCGAGGATCAACTGCCCTCGAGGATATCTCGTTCTCCGCTTTGGGCATGCCTGACGAATGGGATGTGAACTTTAATCCTGACAGCATAGATACCTTTGAAGCTGATGAAACGAGAACGATTAAGGTTGACATAAAGCCGGGAAGCAGTACGATAGCCGGTGACTACATGATTGAACTTAAGGCTTCCAGTTCACAGAGCAAGGACAGTGTGGACTACAGAGTGAGTGTTGAGACACCTACAGCCTGGGGCTGGGCAGGTGTTGCTATAGTAGTCATCGTGATTGCCGGCCTGTTTGCCATATTTGCTCGCGTAAGGAGGCGATAATTTGGCGCCAGTGGTGGAAACCATAAACCTGACTAAGACGTACAACGGCAATACGGTTGTTGATAAGCTGAACCTCAGCGTAGAGGAAGGCGAGATTTTTGGTTTCTTGGGACCCAATGGTGCGGGGAAAACGACCTCCATCCTCATGACCCTGGGGCTTACGGAACCTACAGAGGGAATAGCGAGAGTCGGGGGGTATGATGCTACTCGGGAGCCGCTAAAGGTCAAGAGGATAACGGGATATTTGCCTGAGAATGTCGGCTTTTACGGGGATATGACTGCCCGGCAAAATTTACGGTATGTTGCCAGTTTGAACAGCATACCAGGAAACCTGGCTGAACAGAGGGTCGATGATGCCTTGGCTTCAGTTGGCCTTTCGCAGGTTGCAGACCAGGAGGCAGGCACTCTCTCCAGAGGTATGAAACAGCGTTTGGGCATTGCTGATGTCTTGATTAAGGATCCCACCCTTGTGTTTCTGGATGAGCCCACTTTGGGAATTGACCCCGATGGGGCGAATTACATTCTGGACCTGATAGTGACGATGGCCCGGGAAAGGGGAATAAGCGTTGTTATATCCTCCCATTTCCTGCACCAGGTACAGAGGATATGTGACCGAGTTGGCATAATGTCTAAGGGGCATCTGGTAGCTCAGGGCTCTATTCAATATTTGGGGCAAGAGGTTTTGAGTGGTGGACAGAACTTGCTTGAAGTTCAGGTCTCTGAAATGAGTGACCAGGTTTTGGAACGGATCAAGGCTGTCGAAGGTGTTAACAATGTCCAGACTGATGGCGGTGTTATTCACATAAGCAGCGACAGAGACGTAAGTGAAGCTATCTCCAGGGCTGTTTTCGATAGTGGGGCTGTGCCCACCCAGCTCAAGAGTCAGAATTATACTCTGGAAGAGCTGTACATGAGATATTTCCGTGAGGAATGATGTTAAGCGTGATAACGGGGGAATAAATGAGAGCAGTTTTCTGGAAGGAATTGGCGGACTACTTTGGTAGCTGGCGTTTCGTTATACTGTTTGGCATAATCCTGCTTGCTGCACTTTATGCCACATATACTGCCGCTCAGACTATAGTGACTAATGTTCAGGAAACCCCGACCGAGTTTGTCTTCCTGCGGCTGTTCACCACCAGTGGTGGTGGACTGCCTTCTTTTATCTGGTTCTTGAGCTTCTTCGGCCCTCTGATAGGGATAATATTCGGATTCGATGCAATAAACGAGGAGCGGTCACAGGGGACGCTGAGCAGGATCGTTTCTCAGCCGCTTTTTCGGGACGCGATAATCAATGGCAAGTTCCTTGCAGGGCTGGCGGCCATTGGCATTATGCTGGCGAGCATTTTGCTCATCATCTCGGGTTTTGGACTGAGAATGATAGGGGTTGTTCCCGGTGGGGAGGAAATCGCGCGTCTGTTGATATTTTTCATAGTGAGTCTGGTTTATATGGGTTTCTGGTTGGCTCTGGGAATCCTCTTCTCAGTTTTATTCCGCCGAACAACAACCTCGGCGTTTGCCGCTATCGCGATATGGATAGTATTTGCCCTGTTCATTTCCATGATCGCGGGAGTTGTAGCTGACAGGGTTGCTCCTGTGAGTGATCAATCCGAGATGGAAGAGGTGCTCAGGAACAGGGAGGTCTATGAAAATATCATGCGGATTTCTCCCACAACCCTCTTTGAGGAAGCTACAACCACCATACTCAACCCCAGTACTAGGACCTTGCGTTCTTTGGTGACGAGAAGTGAGGTCACTGGCATGATCTCAGGACCTCTAGCATTAGGTCAGAGCTTGAGGCTTGTCTGGCCTCATTTGACGGCGCTGGTGGCTCTTATCGTTATCTGCTTTAGCATCTCGTACGTAAACTTTATGAGGCAAGAGATAAGAGCGGGCTAACACTTGGTGTGTGAGCGTGTGCTCGCTACCCGAAAATTCTTTTCGGGTGCCAGAGTTTCTCTTGTGCGTTGAGGCGGATTATCCCCAGGAACTTGTTGTCTTGAGAATAGACACGGCAATATTGGTTATCGGGGTAGTGTGTGTCCTGCTCGCTTGGAGGGAAAGGGTGCCCATAGGTCAGCTCTTCCTCAGTGGATGGGCTGATAACCATAGAGGGGAGATGGGACACAGCAGCGTCGGGCGGCTTAATTAGGTTTCCCCACTGTCCGCTTCTGGAGGCTTCTTCCAGCGTTGAGATAGTTACTGCATCATCGACGTGAAAGGGCCCATTTCTGGTTCGTATCAGTTCTTTTTGATAGGCGCTATAACCTGTTGCCTCACCGAGGTCATGGGCGATCGACCGAATGTATGTCCCCTTACTGCATTCGATCTCCAGTGTTAGAAGGGGATTTTGCCAGTCCAGCACCTCTATCCTGAAAATTTGCACTTCTCTTGCTTTCCGCGGTATCTCTACACCGGCACGTGCTAGACGGTAGAGTGGTTTCCCCTGGTGCTTTATTGCACTGTGCATTGGAGGTGTTTGTTCGATAGCGCCCTGGAATGCCTTAAGGTTTCCCTTGATGTGATCCAGGGTGAGAGTAGAGGTATCGGCCTTATGGGTAACCGTACCACTGGAATCATACGTAGTTGTAGCGCAACCAAATACTATCTTTGCTTGATATGTTTTCGGGGAGTCCATCAGGAAGCCCGCTAACTTGGTCGCACGTCCGAGAAGGATGAGTAAAACCCCTGTAGCGTCCGGGTCGAGGGTTCCTGAATGTCCTGCTTTCTTTGTACCGCTTAGTTTCCGAACCAGTGACACTACCTGAAAGGAGGTCTTGCCCTGTGGTTTATTAACATTTATGACGCCGTCGATGTTCTTTCTCAAGATTCTTGACTGCCTGTAAGCTTTCAACTCTCATCAATCAGCGTTCAGCCTAAAGATAATGGGATAGTTGACAGGTTACCGCTTGCCGATTCTTTGCCTGTGCTGTTGGCTGATGCTTACAACTTATTCTTCGTGATCTGTTGCTACCTGGTCGATTACCTGGAGGAGATGACTACCCCGTTTAATGGAATCGTCATTCTTGAATTCGATCCTTGGGGTATAGCGGAGCTTAAGACGTGTTCCCAGCTCTCGCCTTATAAAGTTTGAGGCTGCGTTAAGGCCCTGAAACGTTTCTGCGTTCTCTTCCTCTGACCCCATAGTGCTAATAAATATCTTGGCTTCCTTGAAATCAGGGGATATATCAGCCTCTGTGACGGTAACGAGGCCTTTAATGCGGGGATCCTTGATTCTGCGCAGCAAAAGTGCGCTTACCTCTCGCTTGATGGCTTCGTTGAGTTGTCTTTGCCGTCTGGTCATTGTTTCTCCTTGCGGTAGAACTCCAGGATATCACCTACCGCCAAGTCGGAGAATCCATCGACGCCGACTCCGCACTCATTCCCCGCAGCCATTTCCTGTACAGAGTCTTTGAAATGCTTTAAGCTTTCTACGTTGGATTCGTGGAAGACTTGACCATTCCTAATTACTCTGACGAGACTTCTTCGGGTTGCTTTCCCATCTGTAACATAGCAACCTGCGACTTTGCCGGGCTTGGCCGGGAAGATGGCTCGGACCTCTGCGTGTCCCTCCGTTACGTCGACATATGTTGGCTCAAGCATTCCCGTTATAGTTTTCTGTATATCCTCAATAAGACGATAGATTGTCTGGTATATCCGTATCTCAATTCCCTCTGATTCGGCAAGCCGCTTGGTTCTGGGCTCTGTACGGTTATTGAAACCAATAATAATCGCTTTGGAGGCAATTGCCAGCATGACGTCGCTCTCCGTGATGGTTCCGCTTCCTGCGTGGACGATCCTAACCTTTACCTCTTCATTTTCCAGTTGTTCCAGGGATTTTCTGACGGGCTCTATGCTTCCTTGAACGTCGCTTTTGATAATCAAATTGAGGCCTTTAGCTGCCCCCTTGCGTACTTGTACGGAGACCGAGTCTAAGCGCGGTGCACGTCCTTTGCGTGCCCGTTGTCTCTCGGCTTGGGCCTCTTCTATCCTTTCACGTGCCTCGTGTTTATCTGGCACTACTGTAAACAAACTTCCTGCCTGGGGCACCTCGCTTAGTCCCATAACCTCGACTGGCGTTGAAGGCTGGGCTAATTGTACTGATTTTCCCCGTTCATCAAACATGGCCCTGATCTTGCCCCAATATGTGTCAGCTACCACTACACAATCTCTGCCCTTCAAGGTACCATCCTTGACGAGCAAGGTTGCCAGGACGCCTCTGGTATTGTCGAGTTTAGCCTCCAGGACCATACCTTTGGCTCCCGTGTCAGGGTTTGCCTTGAGTTCTTCCATCTCTGCCATGATAAGAATGTGGTCGAGCAAATTATCCACACCTTCCCCTGTCTTGGCTGAGACAGGGACAACGACTACCTTGCCTCCCCATTCCTCAATTATCAGGTTGTGTTCGGCAAGCTGCTGTTTTGCTCGCTCAACGTCTGCTGCCGGTTTATCTATCTTGTTTATAGCAGCTATAATGGGCACCTCTGCTGCCCTTGCGTGGTCTATTGCTTCCACAGTTTGGGGCATTACCCCATCCTCAGCCGAGATAATGAGAACGGCGATATCGGTTGCGCTTGCCCCCTGTGCTCTCATGCTGGTAAAGGCCTCATGGCCCGGCGTATCTATAAAGGTTATCTTCTGATCGTGGACTTCTACTTGATAGGCACCTATATACTGTGTTATTTCTCCTACCTCTTTGTCGGTAAGTTTGCTGTGACGGATAGTATCCAGCAGTGTTGTCTTACCATGGTCCACGTGGCCCAGGATTGTCACAACCGATGAGCGAGGCTTTTGAGCCTTACCTTCCTTGGAAGCGAGGTCTTTTCTTGTGTATGTTGTTTGTTCCACATGCTCAGACACTGGCTTGTAACCGAAGTCGGTGGCTACCGATGCTGCTGTATCGTAGTCGACTGTTTGATTGATATTGGCCATAACGCCCTTTCGCATCAGGCGTTTGATCAATTCAACTGAACTTATGCCTAGCAGATTTGCAAGGTCCTTGACCACAATAGAACTATTCAAAACCAACTGTGTGTTGGCTTTGACTGGTTTGCGTCCTGGTTTGCTCTTCGTTGTGCTTTTATTTGATGCTCTTGGGCTCATTTACTCCCTCTCGATCATCCCTTGGCAGGTTATCAATATGTTCTTGCAGACTTGCCCTGTTCTCAGGTGCTATTCTGGTTCGTAGCGCCTGTGCTAGATGATCCTTTTTGTCTCTATTAAGTGCGAACTCCCAGCATGGCCTATTCCTGCAGAGATAAGCACCACGCCCGGATTTCTTGCCATCGAGGTCTATCTCAACCTCTCCTTGCGGATTGTAAATCACTCGAACAAGTTCTCGCTTTGGCTTTTTTTGTTTGCATGCAATGCAAGTTCTCTCGGGTACATGTCCCTTGATATGAACCATGCTTATCCTCAGTATTCCAAATCTTCTTCATCTTCCCCTTGCGTTTTCTTGGGTTTCTTTTTCTTGGTTTCCCCCTTCGTGGCCGAGTTCTCCTTGCCCTTATCCTCTTTTGACTGGGTATTGGCTTTAGAGGGAAGAATGTCCTCTGCGAAGCGAATGCCACCACTTTTATCTGGTGAGGTATTCTGGCCAATGACCAACTCAAGGGGTATTAGCTCTTCCTTCTCCTCTCCTTCTGCAACAGCTTCTTCCTCGGGTTCTTGTTCCTCAGTCTCTACAGGTTCTTTGGTCGCGATAGCTCCCTCAGCTCTCTGCGTAGCGCGTTCCTCCTCAACAGTACTTGCACTCTTGATATCTATTTTCCAGCCGGTGAGATTGACGGCAAGGCGAACATTTTGTCCTTCCCTGCCTATGGCCAGCGAGAATTGATTATCTGGAACTACCGCCAGTGCACCTTCAACGGCATCGGCCGTTACTTCCAGTACATGGGCTGGGCTTAGGGCATTGGCAATAAACGTTTTAGGGTCCTGTGACCATTGGACGATATCGATTTTCTCTCCCTGGAGCTCGTTGATAACGTTTTGGATCCTGATTCCTCGAAGCCCTATACAGGAGCCCACAGCATCGATGCCTTGCTGTGCCTCCGCTACAGCCAATTTGGTCCGCACTCCAGGTTCCCGAGCTAATGCTTCTATTTGCACAAGGCCATTGCTGATCTCGGGCACCTCAAGCTCAAACAAGCGTTTTACCAGGTTGATGTTTGTTCGGGATAACAGTATCCTCGGGCTCTTACTGGTTTGACTTACCTCCAGAAGATACAAACGTAATCTCTGCCCAGGACGATAATTCTCGGTTCTGACCTGTTCTGAAGGAAGGAGTATGCCCTCTGCCTTACCAAGGTCAACGGTGATGTTATGCCCCTCCCTTCTCTGTATTACACCGCTTAATATGTCTCCCTCTCTATGTGCGAAGGTCCCCAATATGAACTCATTTTCCGCTTCGTGAAGGCGCTGCATAACGACCTGTTTAGCTACATTTACGCTGATTCTTCCCGCATCCGGGGCGCGAACTACCACATCCACGGTATCGCCAATGTTAACATCTTCCCTTATTTTGCGGGCTTCTTCCAGTGATATCTGCCGGGACTCGTCCTCTGGTGATTCCACCACTGTCTTATGTGCATAGACCTTTATCTCCCCTGTACTGGGATGTACCTTGACGGATAGGTCGTAGGGTTCAAGTGCCTTCTCCTTGCGATACGTGGATAGTAAGGCATCCTCTACCACCTTAAAGACCAAGTCTTTAGGCAGATTCCTTTCTGCTGCTAATTGTGTTATTGCCAAGAGAAACTCGTTCTTCATTTGAGCACCTCTAGGGTTCTATATAAAAATTCAAAAAAGTGGGTGTCCACCCACTTTCCACTTAACGAATATAGCACTTTTAACGCTGCATTTCAAGGTTGGTCTGAGAGTGGCTTCCTTGACACTAAAATGTAGCTATGCTAAGGTTTATCCATAGTTGCGGTAGGATCTGCTACCGTTTATTATTGTAGATGTGTAGTTTTCCGCTATCATTGGGTAGGTTCTGCCTAGATAACTAGGGGGTATGATATGAGAAGTGATGTGACGAAGCGAGGGATAGAGAGGGCTCCTCACCGTTCTCTTATGCATGCATTGGGGCATGGAGACGAGGAAATAAGAAAGCCTTTTGTGGGTATTGTGAACAGCTTTAATGAGATCATTCCTGGCCATATGCACTTGAAGAGCGTTGTGGAAGCTGTGAAGCAAGGGGTCTATAGCGCTGGGGGTACGCCGTTTGAGTTCAATACGATTGGCATATGTGATGGTATTGCTATGAACCATCCTGGTATGAGGAATAGTCTCCCCAGCCGGGAACTTATTGCTGACTCAGTAGAGACGGTGGTGCAGGGACATGCCTTCGATGCATTAGTATTTGTTGCTGATTGTGACAAGATCGTCCCCGGCATGCTGATGGCAGCGGTTCGGCTCAACATTCCCTCTATATTTGTCAGTGGTGGGCCAATGCTTGCAGGACGTCTACCGCAAGGCGATTCCGTTGACCTTATAAGCGTGTTTGAGGCGGTGGGTAAGGTAAGGACTGGGACGATGGAAGAGGAGGAGCTATCCCGTATCGAGCAAGTCGCGTGCCCTGGTGCGGGTTCATGTGCGGGTATGTTCACTGCTAATACCATGAACTGCCTTGCTGAGGCACTGGGAATAGCGCTTCCTGGTAATGGTACTATCCCAGCTGTTGATTCTCGGAGAATAGCGCTTGCCCGCCAGGCGGGCAGGAAGGTAATGAAATTACTGGGAGAGGATACTCGGCCACTGGATATCATTACAGCGGACTCGATGCACAATGCTTTTGCCGTTGATACGGCACTGGGGGGCAGTACCAATTCTGTGCTACATCTGATGGCTATCGCTTCTGAGGCAAATATTGATTTCCCCTTATCAAAGGTTAATGAGATAAATGAGAGCACTCCTCATATAGCCAAGCTGAGCCCTGCCGGATCCTATCATATTGAGGACCTCGGTTTGGCCGGCGGCATTCCGGCTGTAATGAAGGAGCTTAGCGAGTTATTGCGACTTGAAACGGAAACAGTCACCGGTCGCTTGTTGGAGGAGAACATTGCAGAGGTGCAGGTGAGCAATTATGATGTTATCCGCCCCAAAGATAACCCCTATTCGCCAATGGGGGGGCTTACAATGCTTTTTGGCAATCTGGCCCCGGACGGAGCGGTGGTAAAGAGTGCTGCGGTCGTGCCGGAGATGCTGATGCACCAGGGGCCTGCGCGCCTTTTCGATTCAGAAGATGAGGCTACTAAGGGAATCATGGATGGTGCTATCAATCCGGGTGATGTGGTGGTGATTCGTTACGAAGGGCCAAAGGGTGGACCGGGCATGCCGGAGATGTTGACTCCTACCTCTCTCATATCGGGTATGGGACTGGGGGAGAAAGTGGCCCTTATTACGGATGGCCGTTTTTCCGGAGGTACCCGAGGGGCTGCAATCGGGCACATCTCTCCCGAGGCTGCTGAGCGTGGACCTATCGCTGCCCTGCAGGAAGGTGATATAGTAAAGGTAGATATTCGAAATCGCAGACTCGATGTGGCACTTGATGATAATGAAATCGCAAGGCGCCTGGCGAGTTTGCCTGAGTTTGAACCCAAGGTTAAAAGCGGCTACCTCAGTCGATATGCGGAAAAGGTGACATCGGCAAATACCGGGGCTGTGTTTAAGAGATAGCAAGGGAATATAATTTAATCGTTTTTTGGCTGACAACTATTAACAATCGAAAGCCTCGCGGGGATTCCCTTCATCAAGCTTCTGCCGGCCTTGTTGGAGCAATTGATCAGGCGGCGTATGCTTCTTATGGTCGTGTTTGCGTTCTCTGCGACTGCGTTTTTGTGCCATGCCTCTCTCTCGCGGCCGGGGAGGGCACTGGCCCATGCACGATGCATCATACCGCCGGACGAGTCAGACGGCGACTGAACGTGCCTGAGTGGAAACCGGCACTTTCCTAGCCTAGAGGACTTCCTCCCTCTTAGTGTGCTCCGGCATTACCTCGTCAGTAGCACTTTCTTCCTTCAATACCCACTCCAAAATATGTACCGAAGACTCCGCCTCGAGGTATTTGGTGTCCATCTCCGCCGGCCTATCCGAATAAGTCTTGGCCCAGTTTAAGGCGTCCAAGTAGCCTTGCCAGTATGCCAGCCCACGTTGAACTTCTTCTTCCGACTTCATCCTGTCCTGCATCCGTAACCGTTTGTAGGTTCAGTATAGCAAGAGTTGAAAATCTTGTCAAATTTGTGGTAGCGGCCATCTTTACCACGAAGTGCCCGGTAACGGATAGGCTTCACCATTCTCAGGCACGAGACCTCAATGTAGTGACCCATACTAATTTGTAGTATTGACCCAGTAGGCTGCCCCAATTGGTCGACTATCTGTTGTACGCCTAATTCTATTCAACAGCGCAAAAGAGTCTTTTATCCTCGCTTCTTCATACATTCTCTTCGCCTCTTCAGTAAGCTCAGAGCCTTCTTGATCAAAAGCATAGTATTTCTCAGGAACCTTGTTTAGATCAATAGAGGAGATATGGCACAGACACTATGGGGGGAAATAAGCCCCCTACGAATGATCAACAAGGCTTCGGGCATGGAGCGCGGCGCCCAGCGCCCCTACAATCTGGGGCTCAGGCGGGGTCTTGAGCTTCATGCCAAGTCTTTTCTCCAGAGCCCTCGCCACCGCGATATTCTTCACAACCCCACCGGTAAGGACCACCTCGTCGCGGATGCGCAGCTTCATTCCCAGGGCATAGACCCTGCTGGCTATCGCCTGGTGAATCCCGTTTAGGATCTCCTCCCGGGAGTAGCCACTGGCGAGGAGTGAGATAACCTCGGACTCGGCGAAAACGGTGCAGGTGCTGCTTATGACCACATCGTGTTTGTGCTTGAGTGATACCTCGCCCATATCCCCAAGGTCCACCTCAAGGGCCTGGGCCATCACCTCCAGGAACCGACCTGTCCCCGCAGCACACCTGTCATTCATTACAAAGTCGACTACCTTCCCCAACCCACCGACTTCGATCACCTTGCTGTCCTGCCCACCGATATCGATTATTGTGCTCGCTCCGGGGAAAAGGAATCTGGCCCCCTTCCCATGGCATGTTATCTCGGTGACTGCCTTTGAAGCGAAGGGAACGCTGGACCTCCCGTATCCAGTGGAAACAACCATCCCCACATCCGAATGTTCCAGCCCAGCCTGTTCTAGAGCTTGATTATAGGATTGCGTTGCCGCCCTGCGCATATCCGCTCCGGTATTCACAACCGAATACCCGGCGACCTTACCATCATTAAGAACTACAGCATCGGCTGACAGCGAGCCGACATCCACTCCAGCGGTTATCATTTTCCCTCCAATGTCTCAAGAAACGCATCGATCCTGGTAAAGGCCTGCCCCTCGGAGAAGCCCGCACTTTCCGCGCCATCGCTGTTCAGAATCAACATGGGAATTCCCCTCTCCTGAAGTCGCTCACGAAGGATGTAAGCCCCGCCGCTGCTCTGCCGGCAACCCCAGTGCGAAAAATGTATCGCCCCATCAACATTGTACGCATCCACCAGGGTAAGCATAAGATCCGCCCGCTTCTCTAT
>JAGXOF010000119.1 GCA_023660035.1 Dehalococcoidia bacterium LH_S1 | reverse complement strand
AGCTTAGATGGATTTAAAGGCAGCAGAGACAGCGGTAAATAGGCTTGTCCAGATCCCACCTCCTTCCGAGCTCTGGCACTATAGAGCCATATATACTTCTGCCTTAATCCTCCGTGAGGCAAATTACCCCCAGGAAAAGTGTTTAGATTTTGCCCTCAAATGGGTTGAAGAATATCGAAAGAGGGGGAAAAGGGCACCTAACCCCAGCAAAGTCAAATGGACAATAAAGCGAGCCTATATAAGGGTCCAGGACAAGCCCTCAAGATAATGGTACAAGCTACTTGCCGGGGTAGATCCACTCGGTGATTTCTGGGTTGATCTTCCCCCCAATCCAAAACTTGCTGAAGGTCTTAAAGCTTCGATTAAAAAAAGAGAAAAGAAGGCAACAATCCAAAGAAAGGAAATGAGGAAGCTAAATTAGTGTAGCCCTGCTCCCAGTTCCCCCTTGTCCTACCCTAACCCAAATTTACCACTTTGTTGGTCCTTGGGCTTTCAGGTAGCTTCGATTGTGGCTAATTTCGAAGCTGAGTGCTCACTGTAGTGCCCAATATCAATTATGGCCAACGCTATGCCTGGTGTGCGGGGGAGTGTAGTGCCCCGACCACGGAAATGGTAAAGATGGGTTAGATGGCAAAATCCAACTTCATGAAATTATTTGTGACAACTGTCCGCCGTTCTTGTCAATTGATTGCCTCCGCTGTCGCTTCGATTCCTCGTTCACTCCGCCCCAGTTCTGCGACTCCGTTCCCGAGGGTAACTTCTGTTCGACATCTATTCACCTCCCCTTCTCCACCACCCTCTGTTTCTCCTCAGCGCTCAAGTGTCTACCTTGATTTCTAGCCATGTTATTACCCCTCCTGGTCCCGGTCTCATTATATCTTCCCCTGGAGGAGTTGCCGCAAATTTTTCCGAAGCTAGCTGTCCGACTTCCATTGAATCACAACAACACTTGATAAGCCGTTTTGGCCTTCAGTAACAAGAGCAGCATCAGAACGAGATTGAACAAGAGATACATCAATAGAAAAAGTCCACCAAATCAAAATTGACAGACAATAACCTACCGCCACAGGAAGCCCTGATCAAGCTAACTCATGTTTACAAGCTATGCAACTCATGTCAGTGGCTTGAGTTAGCAGCTCATGCAATGCCACCATGGTGAAACACCGTGGTAACTATGGAACACTATGACGAAGCATTGTTGGTGGCTTACCAAGCACTGTAATAGAACTTATAAACGTATATCCTGCTCATAGGCATGGGTACCTACTTTTACCAGTCAATTACAACAAACCCATCCGCTCCAGATCCCCATCCAAGACGGACGAGTTAGGATCTCCAAAAACAGCGCATTCCTCACAGATCGCCCAGTGGTTCCCGCTACGATACACCTGCACGACAAGCTTATCACCCGGCCTAATCTGCTCACCACACCAATCACAGCGAAATTCCTGACCAGAACGACATTGCCGATCCATTTCAAAAGGCTCCTTACCCATAATCCACCTCTAATTGAATCAAACAGCAACCTCCTTGTATACCGCTAACGAAAATAATATTCAATAACAAAATCAGGGGGTGGTAGTGGATGCTTACCCGCCCTCAGGAAAACATTTTCCTATCCGTGATAATAGTAGGGAATACTTGAACCAATTGTAAAATCATTGAATCGTTGTACTCGATTCACTAGCAACTAGTACAGTATTGACAGACAATAATTCATCGCCGCAGGAAATTCGTAGGGAAAGGGATTTACAAAGGACCCCTAATGGGAAGTCGACCTCCTATTCATGGCATGTCATAGCTGCAAACCATCTGTTTACAAATGTAGATCCTCTCTTTACAAATCCAAATCCCGATCCAGGATAGACGAGTTGGGATCTCCAAGCAGCTCGAGAAGAGTCTCGGTCGCACTTTTGAATAACAGATTGGCCATGACCTTGGTATTCAACCGCCATAAGTCATGCAATTCATCAGAGATGGTGAAAATAACGTGGAAATGCTCCGTGTTTAAGAGGCGGGCCTTTTGAAATGGCCATCGGGGCAAGCCTGCACGTGATCACCCAGAACAGACGTGCGGCAAACCGCAAGACGGTGCGCCGCCTCACGAATATGTTCCGGCAGACGATGCATCTGATCATACAAGCCATATCCAAGCAGAAAGATCGTTTGAATCGTCGCTTCCACTACGACTTCTCCTACTACTTTTGACTTTCCCGACTTTCTACATTTTCTCTATTATATAAGGTGTGCAGCGCCTCGTGACTTCTAAGATGTCG
>JAGXOF010000118.1 GCA_023660035.1 Dehalococcoidia bacterium LH_S1 | reverse complement strand
TGATCATTGCCCATGGAGCTGCCTCAGGAACTTTATCAGTTTGCTTTTCTTCTCCGGGTCAAGCATGGCGTCCTCAACCATGGCCCATATCTCCCTGGTGGAATACCTGCCCTGCTTTAGGGCATTTGTATTTCCCCGAGGAGCCCCTGCCCCCGGTCTTCTTCCCCCTCTCGTCATTTATTTTTCTCCCAATTTGTTTTATAATTCAATCAAAGATTATATCATAGGAATCAATCAAAGACAATCAGATGGAGCTTGAATTCTCAACCCCGGACCGGATGAATTTCTTCGACATGCTGAGGTCATGGATAGAGGCTCAGAAAGATAGATTATGGATATCTGCCCCCTTTATTGACGAGCTGGGGGTATCACTCCTAAACAGCTCGGTCCGGGCAAAGGATGCCAGGATGCTCTCCAGGAGAACCAGGGTGCTGGGGGATCTCAACATCGATAAGATCAATCTCAAGAATCACGAGGACCTCCACATGAAGTTTCACCTGGGCGATAAAGGGGTACATCTGGGGTCGCCCAACTTGACTTACGCATCGTTACTCAATAACATCGAGGTGCTTCTTTTGCTGGACGATCCTCATACCCTTAAGGGGCTTGAGCAAGCATTCTCAGTTTTGTGGGAGGGATAAGCTCGGCCTCTTCAGGATTATCTTATAATAGATTTGTCCAGTCCAATGGGTTGGTCTGGTGAAGGATTTTCCGAAGTAGTGGCTGTAGCCATAAGCAAAACTTGAGCCAATTTGCCCGACCCCCCCCACTGAGATATAATATATTTGATAAATTATTTCCCAAACCACCCCCCACAATCAATCATTAATGGGGGGCAAAATTGAGACAGCTTAATTATAAGAGTGAACAGTAATCAATGCAGTTAACTTCTTCCCATTCCAGCCTCCCACGTCTTATGGTATTTTTAACTCTCAGGAATGGTTCCTCGTGGGATTTTCCTTTCTCCCTGGCACTGATCAGGGCTTTAGCCTGGTCGAAGAAGCGAGGGTGCTGTAGCCCGTCAATTAACAGACCAGTAGCCTTCAGCTTCTTGTTTACTTTCTTGACCAGGGATTTTCCCGCGGGGGCCATTCCCGAGATATAAGTATTCCCCAATCTGCGCTGTTTTTTGTACTCAGTTAACCTCATATCCTTTTTTGACGAGGATTTGACTATCATCCAGGCTGGTGATAATTCACCCCCCCTATTCTCACCCGCATATATAAAATCAACCGGTCTATGATCCTCCATAACAGCAGCGGATTGTTGTTCGTTCCGGCTGGTGGCAAAATTGGGATAACGCTTTACCCCAGCGGATTTCTCGTAGCGCCTTTGTCTCTTTCTCTCAACACCAGTAGCCTCTTCGATTGAGAGCCGGGATATGGGTTTGGGATGGGGATCGTCCGGCTTAAACAGACTGGTGTACAACCAGGCTCGCCTCTGTTTTACGGTGGAGCCAAACTTTTCCAGGGGTATGGAATGCGGTCGAGAGAGGTAAGCTATCTCAAAAAATAAAGCAACTTTATCGGCTCCATAAAGGGAAATACGTGGTCCCCTATCACCTTCAACGATCTCCCAGAACTCCCCTTCTCCTCGTCTCAATGTCCGGTAGAAATTCGACCTTGTGTATTGCCCCTTAAGCCTCTCCCTTGCCAGGGCAACATCGATTTTCCCCGAGCCCGTTGTGGCTACCGCCCTGAGGGCATACCAAAGGGCGATCTCCTTGTCTTTCCCCAGGTTAAGGGCTGTTACTGAGATCTGGGGGTAGAGCTTAACAATGAAAACATCTGAGGCTTGCTCTGATGGAGCAGAGCTTTCCTTATGGCAGGAGTGAGGACTATTTGCTATAATGTTTTTGTCATCGATGTTTAGAGATTGCATCGTTGGCTCCTCCAGGGGCGTGGGACTTAAGTTAAGGACCACGCCTTTGGTCATTTATTAAGCCCACTCTTCTACCCTTCAAAGAACACTTATAATTATAAATGTTCTTTGCTACAATATAAAGTAATGATGAAGACGATTATAGATCTGAATAACTTAATAAATGCCCTTGAGGCAAGCCACCGGTTAAAGGTACACCCGGAGACCATTAAAAGATTAATTCGCCAAGGTGATTTAGCAGCAGTAAAACTTGGCAATGTGTGGTTTATCGAGAAGGGGGAGCTAGAATCATTCGCAAGCACTTATACCGGAGAAAGGGGGGCACCCAAGAAAAGGGAGAGATGAGTCCGGGGAAGGAGGAAATCCTGCGAGCCTTAAGAAAAGCAGAGAAGCTAATGGAGAAGTAGAACT
>JAGXOF010000117.1 GCA_023660035.1 Dehalococcoidia bacterium LH_S1 | reverse complement strand
CCTCTTCTGAAGGGTTACCAGATCCTCGAGTGTTGTGTCATGATTACCCAGAGTGCTTCCGCCGATTTTGATGACTATGGGCCTTCCCCCTTTCATGGCTAAAGAGTATCACAAAGAGTAAAGTTCATCAATATGGTATTGACAAACCATCAACAAACTGATAAAATCAAGGTAGTTTGTCTATATACAAATAAAGATGATAGCTCTAAACATAGGGGGTGCCACTATGAAGTAAGGTAGATCAACGGGAGGATAAAATCCTGTAATTTCAGAAGGGAAAGTAGAGTTGTATTTAGTTTGTTATTGAGTCTATTGCTTATATCGCTGGTCATGGCGGTTAGCTGTGTTCGTTCCGGACCGCAAGCTGTAGGCGAGGTAACTGACGATTTAGGGAGGACGGTTAACGTTGAAGAGATACCTCAGCGAATTGTCTCTTTGGCCCCATCTAATACCGAGATACTATTTGCTCTAGGTTTGGGAGAAAAGGTGGTGGGGGTAACAGAATTTTGCGATTACCCTCCAGAAGCTCAGGAAAAGGAGATAATTGGGGGGTTTCCACGCCTGATATAGAAAAGATAATCGCTCTTGAGCCGGATTTGATATTAGCCACTAGCATGCATGCTAAGGAGGTTATTCCTGCCCTGGAGGAGAAAGGACTCACGGTATTTGCCTTGAACCCGGAAAATTTAGATGAAATACTGGAGAGCATCCAGACAGTGGGAAAGATAACAGGAAAAGAAGAGGAGGCATCTGAGCTTGTAACTCAACTGGGAAATAGAATTAAGGCGGTAACAGATAAGACGGAAAAGCTAGAGGAAAAGCCAAAGGTATTTCATATCACCTGGCATGACCCGTTATGGAGCGTTGGTTCAGAAACTTTCATTCACGACTTAATTGAGAAAGCTGGTGGAGAGAATGTTTTCCAGGATATTACAGGATATAAAGTAGTTGACCTTGAAGAGGTTATTGCCCGCAACCCTGAGGTAATCATTGGTCCCACTAAACATGGGACAAGTGAACCAATTAAGTGGGTAAAAGAAGAAGAGCCGAGGCTTGGAAGCACTGATGCTCTTAAGAACGACAGTTTATATACCATTAAGGGCGATATAGTTAGTCGTCCTGGGCCAAGGATAGTTGATGCTTTAGAGTGGTTTGCTTACTTTATTCACCCTAAAATTTTCGAAGCACCTAAGGCTGAGAAGAGCGCATATTCCTTGGTTGGGAGTTAACTTATTGCCTGTAAGACATTTAATTGATGGTAAAAAAACACAGCGGATTATCTCACTGCGGCCTTCTAGGACTGAAATACTATTTGCATTGGGTCTGGGAGAAAAAGTAGTGGGGGTAACGGATTTTTGTAACTATCCGCCAGAAGTGCTGGATAAGGAAAAGATAGGAGGAATTTCCACACCAGATATAGAAAAGATAATCGCACTGCAACCGGATTTGGTATTAACTACCAGCTTTTATGCCGGGGAAGTTATTTCTACTTTGGAGGAGAGAGGACTTAATGTATTTGCCTCAGCGCCCAAAAAATCTAGGCGAAATACTTGAGGATGTTAGAATGGTGGGAAAGATGACAAAGAAGGAAGAGGAGGCATATAAGCTAGTAACTCAAATGGAAAGTAGGATTAAGGCAGTAATAGATAAAACTGAAGGTTTGGAGAGAAAGCCAAGGGTATTTTATATTGCCTTGCATGAACCAATATGGAGTATTGGTTCAGGAACTTTCAGTAACGACTTAATTGAGAAGGCTGGCGGAAAGAATATTTTCCAAGATGTCACAGGAAGTAAAACAATTGATATTGAAATGATTGCTGAGCGCAACCCTGAGGTAATTATTGCTCGCAGTGGAAGTTTTGAGTGGGCTAAGGAAGAGCCGAGGCTTGCGGTCACTGAGGCTGGGAGGAACGACAGGGTATATCCAATCCGTGTTGAGTTAGTTGGTCGCCCTGGGCCGAGTATAGTTGATGCCTTAGAGTGGTTTGCCTACTTTGTTCACCCTGAGATTTTTAGCAAGCCGGAGGGAGATTAAGTAAATGAAGGTTTTTTCTTCCTGGAGCGGTGGAAAGGAATCTACCCTGGCAACCTATAAAGCGATTTCTCAGGGTTATCAGGTTTCATATCTAGTCAACTTCATTTCCGAAGATGGTGAGAGGTCAAGGTCTCATGGCATTAAAGCTGAGGTATTGGATTTGCAAGCAAAAGCTATAGGTATTCCCCTAGTTCAGATGAAAACTTCCTGGGGAGATTACGAAGGAAACTTTAAGAGGGTTGTGACGGAGCTTAAGGGGAAGGGGATAGAGG
>JAGXOF010000116.1 GCA_023660035.1 Dehalococcoidia bacterium LH_S1 | reverse complement strand
ACGATTAATGGTCGATAGTCATTCTCCGACAGAAAAGGTTTTTAGACAGCCTGATTGCTAACACTAAAGGCAAACCAGTTGCGGCAAACCGTTGATTAGCTAAATCATAGCCCAAACTCATCCTTCTGCGTGAGGCGTACAATCCGGCCATAAGGCCTCCATGAGCACGTCTCTGACAACCAGTTCCCTGGGCCTGGTCATGAGATACTGGAAGAGCGACTTCGCCTTCACGCTTTGCCACCGCTTGACCTGCTTGCCAGATGAACGCACCTCAAATGTTCCCAGACAGCGCACCTCAAGGCGCATTCGTCTAGGTACAAAGGCAGCCTGGGCTGCTTCTCCAAGCATGATCTTGCCGATCTGGCTTACTGCAGTCCCAGCCTCGTATGAGACCAGGCAAAGAGTTCGATAACCTCCAAGTGCTAAGAGCGTATGTTGAAGTCGTTGGCTGAGTATGGCTTCTCTTTCAGCAAGAGCTTGGCTCACTTCCTCCACCTGCTTTCTGGTCCGTTGGTAGTCATCTTGCGCAAGTCTAAGTAAGTCAATAGTGTCCTGCCACTGTCTTCCGTCACTATAGTCATTGAGTCTGTCGAAGCCCTAGGTACCTCTTGTGTTTTCCATTGCTTTACCCTTTCGTAATGTTGGACATTAACGAGGGCCTGTTTACTGGGTTATTGGGAAGTTGCGGTTATTCACTGTGGTCATTCCCGGCAAGGATTACACAGTCTTCACGAAGCTTACACAAGATCAAACGTATGGCCGCTGCAGTAAAAGGCTACGCAAACTATCAGGATACAGCGCTGCCCGTTACATCGCTAACTGTTATCCGGCCGTTTCATCTTTGAGTGACTGACTTATACCATGTTTTTGTGAGGAAGTCAATCACTTTCATAACAACCCGCCGCGGCGGATGTGCCCAGAGCATTGAACTTCACAGCCCGCGTGACACCGGACAGCAAACTGATTAGATATAAGATTGTCGAAGTAGCTACGACAACTAATCATATTACGATGGCCGTTACCTTTTTCATCGGTTTATGTCCTGTGGAAAGCGTGGATTAGCTCATCTTTGTGGGGTGGTTACAAGATACTCCATCAGTTTAACAGATGTCAATATCTCTCTCCGAAGCTGCGCGGTAACATTGCTAACATCATATCGAGGACCCTTTCGATATGTGGAGAGAAGCGGGGGCCATGACATGGGGTAAGCCAGGTCGAATGCCTGACTGATGGGCTCTCACTAGGCTTGGAAGTGCTTGAACAGCGGCTACACATGGTCTATACTGTAGATTGAGACTTGAAGTAAGCTAAATCTGTTCCCAGGGAGGCCACTCATGAACGTCGTCTACCATCCTCGCTATGAAGAGGTCTATTCCGGTGACCCTGCTGCAAAAGCAGGGCGGATGGAAGCCATACTGGATGAAGTATCACAACATTTCAACTTGGTGCAGCCTGAGCCGGCTTCGCCAGATGATATACGTTTGGTTCACTCATATCAGCACCTCGAGCATGTCAAACGCCTGGGCCTGACTTATGAGATTGCCTTGCTGGCTACAGGAGGAGCTATCAAGGCGGCTGATCTTGCAATGGACAACGAGGCGAGTTTCGGGCTTATCCGGCCTCCCGGGCATCACGCAAGCCCGGACCACTGCTGGGGCTTCTGCTTCTTTAATAACCTCGCCATATCATTGGAAAGATTGCTTATGCAAGGTAAGATAAACCGCGCAATCATTCTCGATTTTGACCTCCATTTTGGAGACGGGACAGAGAACATCTTCCGCAATGTGCCGGAGATATCTTACTTCCATCCCGAGAGCTACCACAGACAGGGGTTTGTGGACTCTATTTCGGAGCTCCTGGCAGGGTCGACAGGAGACATAATCGCTGTTTCCGCCGGCTTTGATCGCCACGAGCGGGACTGGGGAGGTTTGCTAACAACAGAAGACTATGAGATGATCGGCAAGCTGGTGAAGGGGTTCTCGGAAAGGGAGTGTCATGGTAGAAGATATGGTGTTTTGGAAGGTGGCTATAACCACAACGTATTGGGGAAGAACGTTAAGGCGTTCCTTGATGGGATGGACTGAGTGGCTGAGCCAAGGGTAACTTGTGAACAGAAACTTGAGAGGCTTTATGGCTTAGCGGTATAGTTTTAGAAGGAAGAAAGCTATAGACGAGCTAATTTCATTTGGCATCGAAGAGCAACTAGCCAGAGGCATTACCAATGCAGGTAAGCTTGAGGTAGTAGAGAGAATCATTCAAAGCACTGAGGAGGACAAACCTACCGATCTAGTGTCTTATCAGACTAATAAATAGACAGATAATATCCAAATATGATATGATG
>JAGXOF010000115.1 GCA_023660035.1 Dehalococcoidia bacterium LH_S1 | reverse complement strand
CCTCAGGGTAGAGAACCTTGACGTTATAGGTGTAGCCAGCGCGGGGAACGGGCATCACCTGCAAAGAATCGACTGAATTGCCAACAAGGACATAATAGTCCTCGGTGAGGAGGTTGACCGGCGTTCCCGCTAGCCCCTGAGTATCCGTCAAGTACTTTTTAGAGGCATACTGAACGTCCTCGCCGTCATCGGCAAAGTCATCATCGCTGTTGAAGTCAAACCTGAGGCCATTGCCCCCGTCATCCACGTAGGCGGTTACCGCATTCCCCAGGAAATCAAACTCGATGCCCATCTCTACGCTGACGGCGGTTGAGTCTGCGGGGTTGCCGGCCGTCACGAAGTCGGTCACATAGTACTTGGTGGTGTCGGCAGCACCGGCAATGGTCAGCAGCCTGGGCAACTGGGCGTAGGTAATGCTCTCATCGTTGTCCGTATCTACCTGGCGGTCAGAAAGGGTACCCTCACCATAGGTAGTATCAAGGCTTACCTCCATCTTGTCGAATATGCCATCGGCATCCTCGTCAACAACACGCAGGTCTACCCCGTCACTAACATCAACCTGTGTATAAGTGTGGACTGACAACGTGAAGTCCTCGGTTTGAGCCAGAGGTGCATCCGCAATCGTGAGATTCAGCGCGTGTGTGTTCCCGCCAATGGTCTTATTATCACCAGCATTATCCGTGGCGTCACATGAGTCACTAAGGTCACTGTCATTGTTTGCATCCACATCCAAGGCCTCATAGAGGCCATCGCTATTGGTATCAACCAGAACGACCTGAACGGTATCAGGCGTGCCATCGGCGTCCCAGTCAAAGGGTATGGTTCCAGCATAGAGCGTCTGGGCGGCTACCTTCACGTCTTCAGTATCATCATCAACGGTTACATCAATAGCAGGGATGGTGAGCTCAAACTCGAAGCCCGCAGTAACCGTAAACGTGTCGCTATCTACTAACATCATCTCCTCAGCGAGGTCCTTGTCCCCATCCGTATCTATGTACACGTTCTCGGCATCGTTATCACTGGTCACATCGGAATTGGTCCCTGCTGCAGCATCAGTATTAGTATCGACCACTTGGTACCAGATGTCCTCGGGTGTTCCATTGCCGTCAATATCCACACTAAGCTGGCCGAAACCAACTGTTTCCTCGGGAGCTGAAGGGATATATATAGTAACCTCTCCCGGTGAAGAAGAGTACTTCATGTCTGATCCTTGAGCTCCCACAGCGGACTCTCCAGTAATGTTGGCCGCAGCCACCGCCGTATCCGCATTCTGGGTGGCCCCCAGCGTGCCTATGGTGTCTACCGCAGTCTGAAAGGCGGTGTCCTGATCGTCTACGACATTCGTGACCTGCACCACCGGGTTGGCTGCCTCCGCTGGCACCGCTGGGACCAAACTAAAGCCCAGCACCAATGCCACGGCAAGGAATATGCCCAATGCCTTGCTTCCTGTTGTCTTTGTCATTTATTCCTCCTTTTCTTCTTAATCTCGAGTATAACTCTTTGTCGCTGTTATTTACGCATTTCCGAGCCTTCACATCCTTCACCTCCTTAAAATGGCAGGAATCAAATTTCGTACTTCATAATGCGAATTTTCCCTGTGTTACCAGGAAACCCCTCACTACCCCTGATCAACTGTACATACATACATCACCCTGCGCACCGTGCTTATGTATACCATAACCTTAAATACATGGTTTGTCAAGGGGTAAAGGGCCGTGCCTCCTCAGACTGTTTTTCATTCAGAAAGTCCTCACCATACAAGACAGGTGATTGCATAGTACCCGGTACAGCGACATATAGTACATCACTTCTGGACGGGGAGGAAAGCGGTCCGCGCCCAGCAGGGCCAGGCGAACCGCTCTCTCTACATCCGTCAGAACAGACCCCTTAGGGCCTTACTCCTCTTTAGGTGTCTGCCTGCTGCGGAACACGAATACCAGGATCACGGCAATCACGGAAATGATGATCGCCACGATAGGCAGTGTCGCTCCGCCAGGTGCGCCAGGTCCTTGTTCACCCTGCTCGCCCTGTAGGCCCTCATCACCCTGCGGGCCTTCGGGTCCCTGTGGGCCTTCACGTCCCTGTGGGCCCTGCTCGCCCTGTAGGCCCTGCTCACCCTGTAGGCCCTGCTCGCCCTGTGGGCCTTCAAGTCCCTGTGGGCCTTCAGGTCCCTGTGGTCCCTGTGGGCCCTGCTCGCCCTGCGGGCCCTGTGGGCCTATAAGGTCAGGAACGGTAAGGGTAGCGCTTTCTGACCTGTTGGGACCGGATACCTCGATTGTGTACGCACCAGGCTGCTGGCTTGGCGCGACGGCAAAGGCGGTAAACGTTCCATCAGGTTCAGTCGTTACATCCGCCGGAAGAGTATCCAGGTCACCGTCACAGGTAATATCCATGTTGGCATTGGCGGTAAAGCCCTTGCCGGTAATGGT
>JAGXOF010000114.1 GCA_023660035.1 Dehalococcoidia bacterium LH_S1 | reverse complement strand
GGACAGATTGTGGAGGATCTTATCTTCCGAGAAACTTATCTTACCGATAGGCAGGTGGATTAGACCAGTACGGTCCAGTTTAAACTCAACCTTCCCTTGCTTTACCTCCTCGATAGCTTGAGGTAGGTCTTCTGGCTTGACAACGGTTCCTGACTTTGGGTTGGGCATTAACCCTCGGCGGCCCAGGATCTTTCCCAGTTTTCCTATTTTGGGCATCATATCAGGGGTGGCAAGTGCCTTGTCGAATTCCAGCCAACCTTCCTCGATCTGCTGAATCAACTCATCACCACCGACATAGCCAACTCCGGCATCCTTGGCGATCTTCTCTGCCTCGCCTTGAGCGAAGACCAAAACCCGTACCTTCTTGCCTAATCCGCTAGGCAAGGAGGCTGTCCCTCGAACCTGCTGGTCTGCATGACGGGGGTCCACTCCCAACCGGAAGTGCAGTTCAACGCTCTCATCGAAGTTTGTAAAGGAAGCCTGCTTGGCTAGCTCAACAGCCCCCTTTGGATCATATAACTTGTTTCGGTCTCTGAGTTTAGCCTTCTCCTCGTATTTCTTACCGTGTTTTGCCATTCCTACTCCGCCCCCTCAGTTACTTTAATCCCCATGCTTCTCGCAGTTCCTTGAACTGTTCGCATTGCACTTTCCAGCCCGTTAGCGTTAAACTCTTTCATCTTCAACTCGGCGATTTCCCTAACTTTGTCACTGGAGATACTTGCAACGGATTTAATCTGATCACCACTTCCTTTTTCAATTCCTGCGGCCTTTTTCAACAGGTCACTTACTGGAGGAGCCTTTGTGACAAATGTAAATGATCTGTCCTGATAGATAGTGATTTCAGCCGGTACGATGGAGCCGCTCTGAGTGGAAGTACGCTCATTGAATTCCTTACAGAAGGCCATGATATTTACCCCGTGCTGGCCTAGGACGGGCCCAACAGGTGGCGCAGGAGTTGCTTTACCTGCCGGGAGTTGAATTTTTAGGACGGTCATTACTTTCTTTTTCTTTGCCATTATTACATCACCTGCACGTGTGAAAGATCGAGTTCTAGAGGTGTCTCACGACCAAAAAAGGAGACCATTAGCCTCACTTTCCCCTTCTCAATATTTACCTCATCCACGGAACCAATGAAATCAGCAAATGGCCCGTCGATTATGCGGACGTTATCTCCCTTGGAAAAGCTCGCCTTGACTCTGGGGCTGGGAGCGTTCATCCTGTTCATTATATGCTCTACTTCTTGTTCCTCTAATGGTATTGCTTGCCCTCCGGAGGCTACAAGACCGGTGACTCCCGGGGTGTTTCGTACGACGCCCCAGCTATCCTCGCCCAGTTCCATCTGTACCAGAATGTAGCCTGGGAACATCTTCCTTGTAGTAGTACGCCGCTGTCCTGAGCGGATTTCTACCTCATCCTCGGTAGGTACCAGAACCTGAAAGATCTTGTCCCCCACATCCATGGTCTCAATCCTGTGCTCCAAATTGGCTTTGGCACGTTCCTCATACCCTGAGTAGGTATGTACCACGTACCAGTTCTTCCCGTTGCTTTTCATCACCCCTCTCACTCTATCAGAACAGTATCTACAAGCTGGGAAAAGCTGTAATCAACTAACCCCAGGATAAGCGCGACAGCTATCGTTATCACCAAAACTATCAACGTAAGGCGAACTGCCTCATCTCTTGAGGGCCAGGAGACTTTCCTGAGCTCACTGATGACGTTCCTGATTCTTTGGAACCTTCGTTTCCCCTCACCCCTTGATGCCACGTTGGTGAGTTTACCTCCTGATTCCTTTATTTGACTTCGCGGTGTTTAGTATGTGTCCGGCAACGTGGACAGTACTTCCTGAGCTCTATTCGCCCAGAGTCATTCCTCTTGTTCTTTGTTGTTGTATAGGTCCTTTCCTTGCACTCAGTGCAACCTAGTTGTATAACGACCCGTGTTTCTCCTTTAGCTCTTGCCATTTCAATACTTCCGAAGTAGTTATTCAATTATGCTGGTAATCGCTCCGGCACCGACGGTCTTGCCACCTTCTCTGATAGCAAACCGCAAGCCTTCCTCCATCGCCACAGGGGTTATGAGCTTCACTTTCATTTGCACGTTATCACCGGGCAAAGCCATCTCAACCCCTTGAGGCAGTGAGAGTTCACCGGTAATATCCATAGTCCTGATATAGAACTGTGGCTTATATCCGGGGAAGAAGGGAGTATGCCTGCCTCCTTCATCCTTGGTCAAAACGTAGACCTCGGTGTTAAAGGTGGTATGCGGGGTGATGGAACCTGGTTTTGCCAGTACCATTCCTCGCTCAATATCGTCTCGCTCTACGCCGCGCAACAAACATCCTACAGCATCGCCGGGGAGTCCTTCTTCAAGAGATTTGTGGAACATTTCTACACCGGTAACCACGGTCTTTCTGGTTTCACCTAGTCCCACTATTTCTACTCCTTCCCCTACTTTTATCTTTCCTCTCTCGATTCTCCCCGTCACTAC
>JAGXOF010000113.1 GCA_023660035.1 Dehalococcoidia bacterium LH_S1 | reverse complement strand
CAGGGCACGCAAAAGATAAGCCAAAGGGTGAGCGCCAGGTGCCATATGTAAGAGAGCGATTCTTTAAGGGCGGGCAATTCCATGACCTCTCAGACCTGCGCCAGCAGGCGAGACAGTGGTGCCTGGAGGTAGCGGGGCAACGGGTCCACGGCACCACTCGGCGCTTGCCGCTGGTGGTGTTCGAGGAAGCGGCAGCAGTGTCGTAAACTGGGAGAAGCCGTAGGCACCTTCGCCGAGAAGCTGCTCAGTGGCCCTACACCGTGGTCAAAGCTCAGGCAGGCCTTCAAGCTGGTACGCCTGGGTGATAAGTATACTCAAGGAGGTTCCAATGACAAATACCACTGAACTCAAACCGCTCCTAAAGCGCCTCATGCTGGATGCCTGCTGAATACCCTGCCGGAGCGATTGGCACTAGCCCGGCGGGAGCAGATGGACTATGCCGCCTTCCTTCAGATACTGCTGGCTGATGAGGTAACCAGGCGTGATAACCACACTCTGGAAATGCATCTCCAGAAAGCTGGATTTGAGGAAGTCTGCCGTCTCGAGGACTTTGACTGGACAGCCCAGATAACCGTAGATCGTCGTCTGTTGGATGCGGTCTTTTCCCTGGACTTCCTTAATCGCCACGAGCACGTGCTCTTTGTTGGCCCAGTAGGGGGTCGGTAAGTCATTCCTGCCCCAAGCCCTCGGCTATGCTGCGGTGAGGTCCGGACACAGCGTATGCTTTACCCGAGCTGATGCTTTCTTCAGGACATTGGCGCAGGTAGCAGTTAACTGATCTCTATGCGCTGATCGTCGCCAGGCACCGTCAGTCCAGCTTTGCCATCACCAGCAACCGGGCGGTAGACGAGTGGCTAGGGCTGTTTGATGACCCCATCCTGGGGAACAGTGCCCTGGATCGCCTGGCGAATGCCAGCTACCAAGTAGTCATTGAGGGCATCAGCTACCGCGAGAGACTCTCGCCACACCGAAGAGAGGGGGTGTGCGGAGGCTGAGATACAAACTAATTAACCGGCCAATCGCTAGTGTGTGGGGGTAATGGGCAGAGAATGAGGCAAGTATAGCAGGTTTGTGGGACAGGATTACCCACATGAATCGGCGATGACCCAATCAGTTACTTACCAAAAAGGCTAAGGCATAGGTGCCCTCGCTCCCTGGCAGCATCAGAAAATTCATTAGAGAATGTTATGTCAACAAGCATAAGCTCCGGGGAGATATACTCCCAGCACTCAGACAAACCAGCGCCTGTATCACCTGTGAAGAACAGGCCACCAGCAGGCGAATCGCTCGCCTCTGAGACCTGATATCCTACAGTGGGACCACTATGCGGAACGGGGACAGGTAACACAGAATAATCCCCGATACTTCTGGCCTGGTAGGGCTCCAACTTTTTCAGTTTAAGCACTGGCCTCTCCGGTGAGGGCCATTCAGTAAATTTAGGGTAGATTGTCCCATCGAGCAAGCGATTTGAGAGTATCTCAAGCGTTGCCTCTGTACCGAGGATATCGATTGTCCGATCGGAATTGGCAAGCGCAAAGGCCGGGACATCCCTGATATGATCATAGTGACCGTGAGTCAACAATATGGACCGTATCCTCGCCTGCTCCTCGAAGGAAAGACTAGAGGTTAGGCCCCCGGCGTCCAGCGCAAGAATGTCGTCAACGAGTATGGAAGTCAGTTTTGTGTTTACTGACTCCAAATTGTGAACGCCGAGAAATCGTATTTCCATCGCCTTTGCACCCTTGGGCAAAAGCCCCTTCTAACTAGACCCGGGAACGGCGTTGGTTCCCTTATTGCCCCAGCGAACCAAAAGATAGCAGAAGGGTGTATCCAGCACAGCGACAGCGAGTTTAACGAAGTATTGTGCCAGGATCAGCTCTCCCAGCAATATCCCCAACGGAACAACCCCGTAGAAAGCGATGAAGCCGAATATGACGGTGTCAAGCCCCTGTGAAATCACAGTAGAAAGGGTATTTCTCATCCAGAGCCTGCGGCCCTTTGTCCTGGTTCGCCAGAAGTGGAAGGCAAAAATATCATGATTCTGAGAGACCAGATAGGCAACCTGAGAAGCGAGGACAATCCGTGGAACACTTCCCAACACCTTTTGATACAGTCCTTGATTACCCCATTCCGGTGAGGGAGGCAAAATCCCTCCCACCCAGATTAGAAGCACCAGCAGCGCGTTGGCAAAGAATCCGACCCCTACAACTGCTCGTGCTGTCTTCTTACCCCAAAGTTCAGAGATGGTATCGGTGAAGAGAAATGTCAGTGGGTAGCAGATAATGCCCGCATCAATCGTAACCCCGAAGACGTTTATCATTTTCGCTCCCGAGAGTATGTTGGCGGCTGCCAATAATATGATAAACAGTCCCGAGAGAAATAATAGTTTACTTTGGTTGGTCATGCTTTTGTTAGATCCAGCGTTTCCAGCGGAAAAAAGCCAGCATCCCGACTATGATGGCAAGCATGATGAAGATGATAACCGGAAAGGAGATGGTCCTCTCAGCCAGGGGCAACAT
>JAGXOF010000112.1 GCA_023660035.1 Dehalococcoidia bacterium LH_S1 | reverse complement strand
ACACCGTGGGCAAACAAATCCATCTGGCCATCGTTGCTCTGCAAGGTGCTTCGCATACGCTTCATCATCTGGAAATTCCTTTTGGAACTCTCTCAAACTACGCTCTTTGTATTTCTTGGGCATTTGTCCACCTGCCCAAGAATATACCTGACATGGATTTAGGAATCAAATGCATAGGCATTTTTGCAAAACTAAACTGTTACCAAGAAATGGGGTATTCTTCCAACCCAAGAGAAGGTGTGAAGGAGAAAAACTGAGGCTGCCGGATGATCTGGTGGCAACCAAAGGGAGAAAGAGAATTTCAGATCGTTAAAAAGGTCGAGTTTTTGGACAACTTCTAAAAGATAGGGAGGTTATGATGACAAAGTTGGAAAAGTTATTTGAGCCAGGGAATATCGGGGAAATGGAAGTGAAAAACCGCATAGTTATGTCTCCCATGGGTACTTTTAGCCTCAATCCTGACGGTAGCCTTAAGGATGAGACGGCAGACTACTACGCTGAGCGAGCCAAAGGTGGTGTGGGATTTATAATTTGCCAAACAAGCACTATCTTGCCGGAGGCGGCAATTCCAGGGCGCACTGGAACTTGGGATGACAAGTTTATTCCCGGATTACGTCGGGTGGCCGATGCCATACATCAATATGATACTAAATGTGCCTTTCAGTTAACACATCATGGGAGGTTATTGACTCAATACAGCCACATGGTAATCGATGGCACACAAATTAAGCCCATAGCCCCTTCGGCTATTCCCAGGCTGCTTACTGATATCCAAATTCCCAGGACACAAGATTCCGGCGTAGCTTCTTCTATCTGGGTAGCGGACAATGTACCGGCACAGGAGGCAAGCAAGGAGGATATCAAGCGTATAAAAAGTGGTTTCGCTGAGGCAGCCAGGCGAGTGAAACAGGCAGGGTATGACGCTGTAGAAATCCACGGTGGGCATGGCTATTTAATAAGCCAGTTTCTATCACCCTTTGTTAATAGGAGAACAGACGAATATGGAGGAAGCACAGAGAAGAGGGCACGATTTGCCTGTGAAGTAATTGAAGCAGTAAGGGAGAAGCTCGGTCCAGAATTTCCTATTGTCTTCCGGTTGAGTGGTTCCGATTTTTTGGAGGGTGGCATAAACATTGATGAGGTTGTCCTTCAAGCACCACTGTTTGTTGAAGCCGGAGCTGATGCTTTAGATGTTTCTGCTAGCGAACAGGCGTCTATTGATTGGCAATATCCTAGCTTCTTATTTCCCCCTGGTCCCTTAGTGCACTTGGCAGAGAGAATAAGGAAGGCAGTAAAGGTACCTATCATAACCGTGGGGAAATTGGGCGATCCCATCTTTGCTGAGGAAATGTTGCGTCGAGGCAAAGCTGATTTTACTGCCATGGGTAGGCCACTATTGGCTGACCCTGAGTTACCCAACAAGGCAAAAGAGGGAAGGTTTGATGATATACGTCGCTGCGTTTATTGCTTAAATTGTTTTAATTTTGGCGCCCATCCGCATTTTTTATCTGAGGGCATATCTTGCACCGTGAACCCTGCAGTGCTAAGAGAGAAAAAGTTCCAACCGCTACCTACTGCGGCTCCTAAGAAAGTAATGATAATAGGTGGAGGTCCAGCAGGGATGGAAGCAGTTAGAACACTGGCTGAGCGGGGTCATCACGTTGTTTTATACGAGAAAACTGATAAACTGGGAGGGCAATGGTACATCGCTTGCCAGCAGAAGCAAAAGAAGCAAGACTATCCTAATCTCCTCAAGTGTTTATCTAGGGGATTAGATAAAGCTGGGGTGGAGGTTAAATTAAATACCGAGGTTACTCCTCAACTGGTAAAGTCGGAAAAACCTGATGCCGTGGTGATAGCTACAGGAGCCACCCCTCAGACTCCAAATATACCTGGAGCAGACGGGAAGAATGAGGTTCAGGCTATAGACGTAATTTTAGGCCGGGCTAAGGTAGGACGGAGAGTAGTTGTGGTGGGTGGGCGCTACGTAGGATTGGAAATAGCTGACCAGTTAGCTGATGAGGGTAGGAGGGTCACTTTAGTTACTAGCCGTGCTTTGGGCAGGGGCATAGAGAGAAATCTATATCTTACTTTGAGGAATAGACTAATAGAGAAGGGTGTGCAATTATTCGCTAATTCTCCGGTGGTGGAAATCAGGGAGAAAGGCATCTATATTGCCTTTGAGGGTGATTTGGTTTTCCTGAAAGCCGATACTGCGGTTCTTGCTGTAGGGGTAAAACCTGAGAACCAATTAATCGAGGCTGTAAAGGAAATTGTCCCTGAGGTTCATGCTGTAGGAGATTGTGTGGAGCCTCGAGATGCCATGTGGGCCATTCGTGAAGGTGCCGAGATAGCTCGACGAATTTGAGTTGGTAATCACTGTAAAGACCGTATCCTTGGCTGTTGCTGTCAAGGGAAAATGGTAACAGATAAGTTTTCCAAAAAAGTTTTCTCAGTGGCGCGCGTATGAGTCTGGTTTATACTAGGCGCCCTCGAGAATAGCAAATTACTTGACGTTCAGTGTGATACATGG
>JAGXOF010000111.1 GCA_023660035.1 Dehalococcoidia bacterium LH_S1 | reverse complement strand
ATATTCCCCAGATCTCAATCCAATAGAGTTTATCTGGAAGGGCATAAAGAGGGTCATTTCTGTAAGCTTTGTGAAGCATCCGGACGATCTCAAGCAAATAGTAGGACATACGTTTGATTGTCTATCCAATAAGCTGAGCTTCGCCAAGTCATGGGTAGATAAAATCCTCTCCCAGCTTCCCTTTGCTGTGGGGAATTATGCACTTGACTATAATCACCACGAAAAGCACGAAGGGCACAAAGCTTTTTTCTTTATCTTCGTGTTCTTCGTGCTTTTCGTGGTAAAAATCTTGTTTGCTTCCGGCTTGTCCGGGTTAGGGGGTAATTCTTTAATCCGGAAACTGGATCCTCATTTCCTCAGCCTTCCGCCTATCCACCTGAGTAGCTACTATTTTCTTTTCCCCAGTTCCTCCGCCCTGAGCTGTTTGCGAAAGATTTTTCCCACATTCGATTTTGGAAGCTCCTTGCGGAATTCGATTTCTGTGGGCAATTTATACTTTGCCAGTCTGGACTTGCAGAAGTCTATCATTTCCTCTTCTATTGCCGTTTCACCCTCTTTAAGAACGACAAAGACTTTTATATTCTCACCTCTTTTAGGATCAGGTATGCCGATTGAACATGCCTCCTGGACCTTGGAGTTTTCATAAAAGACCTCGTCGATATCCCGGGGATAGATATTATAGCCTCCCGATATAATCATATCCTTCTTACGGTCCACGATATAAAAATATCCATCATCATCCATCGTGGCAATGTCCCCCGTATAACACCAGCCGTTTCTGATTGTATTCGCCGTTTCGCCCGGCTTGTTCCAGTAACCCTTCATCACCTGTGGACCTTTAATGATAAGCTCGCCCGGTTCTCCGACAGGCATGTCTTTTGTTCCCTTTTCAAGATCGACGATGCGGCATTCCGTATCGGAAATGGGGACTCCTATACTACCCACCTTTCGGATGCCTCCAAAGGGATTGACATGGGTAACAGGGGTGGTTTCGGTCAGGCCGAAACCCTCTACAATTACAGCCCCTGTGGTTTCTTCAAAATTCCGAATCACTTCTGCCGGCAGTGGAGCGCTCCCTGAAAAAGATCCCTTAAGGCAGGTCATGTCAGTCTTTTTCACATCGGGATGATTCAGCATGCCGATATACATGGTTGGAACCAGGGGCGCAAAGGTGGGCCTGAGTTTGCGTATTGCTTCCAGCAGCGACTCCGGCTTGGGATTGGGAACCAGCACATCACTCCATCCCATATAAATGGAAAAATTCATTGCCGTAGAAAGACCGAAGACATGGAAGAACGGAAGGGCTCCCAGTATTATTTCCTCACCTTTGTTAAAGGTGGGAAACCACGCCGCTATATGCTGCACCTGCTTGCTTAAATTGGCATGCGTAAGCATAACCCCCTTGGAACCGCCGGTCGTTCCGCCGGTATATTGAATCATGGCTACATCTTCAAAGCCGATATCTGTGGAAGGCGGATTAGGAGAATACCGCCCAATGCAACCCTTCCATTTGTAAACATCGGGCGCCGGCTTGACAGGAGCAGCTAGTTTTTGCTTTTTGGCCACGAGGGGGAAGAGGAGCTTTTTCGGGAACGGAAGATAATCGCCTGTGGAGGTATAAATGATTTGTTTGATCTTTGTCTTCGGCCTGAGATCGATCATGCGATTTCCCAGGAGGTCGAGCGTAATGAGAATTCGGGATCCTGAGTCGTTGAACTGACGTTCCAGCTCTGGATCGGTATAGAGGGGATTGTTCATCACGGTAATAGCGCCAAGCTTCATAATCGCATAATATGCCACAACGCATGGTATTAAATTAGGGAGAAGAATAGCAACGGCATCTCCCTTTTTGATGCCCAAATCGGCAAGACAGGTTGCGAAACGATCCACCATTTCTTTGAGCTCTTTGAATTTCACAACATAACCCTGGAATATAAGGGCGTCATTGTCAGGAAATTCGCTTGCTGTTCTGGTTAAGATGTTAGGCAGGCATATTTCTTCATACTTAAGGAACTCGGGGACACCTTTCTCATAAAACTTCAGCCAGGGTTTATCCAGATACGTTACTGTTCCAGTCATGTTGACCTCCTTTTCCCCATCCGTTTTAAATTAATGGCATAGGGCCAGAGCTGACCCACTATTGTAACTACTTACGTAGGCAGGTTGAAGCTATTTAGACTGAAGGCTGATGGAAAAACCTTTAGCCTTTAATCCTCGTTGTTCAGTCATTTACAGATCATTTCCCAAAATTGCCACACTAACAACACTCATATAGGGAAATCTACCCAGATTGCGGGTAAGACCTAACTTTGGATTTTCCACCTGTCTCTCTCCAGCTTTCCCCTGAAGTTGTTTGTACTCCTCATAAATCGTAACAGTTTAGTTCTGCAAAAAATCTTTACCCTTTTTATATCACAAGCCCCCCGTACTGTCAAGAGACCGATTCCCATCTTTTGAGCTTTTTGAGAGGGTTTGCCAGAACTGGGGGAAAGGCAATAGATTCGTGGTTTTGCCCTCTGCATTCTTGCTCATTTTTCTGTTAGCATGAAATTG
>JAGXOF010000110.1 GCA_023660035.1 Dehalococcoidia bacterium LH_S1 | reverse complement strand
GATAAATTCCTCTCCCGGCTTCCCTTTGCTATGGAGGATTATGCACTTAACTATATTTCCCTCAATACCCAAGCTTACCATTACCTATTTCGATAGTCAAAACCCATAAGGAGGAGCAAAGGAGGATTTTAGAGAAGCTTGGTTTTCCTGACCCTGACTACCTTATTGAAGGTTAGAGGGAAAGCGAGGATCGCGAGGTAGGCATCTTTGTTTTGTAGGGTGACATGACTACCGGCAAACAGTAATAGGTTACTTCTCAGCGTTAGATAGGCTGGGAGAGAAAAAGCATGGTATTCTAACCAGAGAAGGATATGACCGGAGTTAAAGAAAATTAGCTTCGGAAGAGTTAAGAGGATTGGGAATTGAGAAGTGCGAAAAATCGGTTATAGAATTATAAAACTGTGTAAGCATTTTGTTATGAGAGTTGGATTTAAATATAAGTGCGCCAAGACGGGCAAAGCATGGATGAAATTATATCTCATATCAGAACGTGCGCAGAGAGACCCATTGTTCCGATTTATGAGTCTTGCTCATTTATTGGACAAGGAGTTTCTCAAGGACTGCTACGACAGACTGAACAGGAATAAGGCGGTAGGAGTGGACGAGGTAAGTTGAGAGGACTACGGCAAGAATTTGGGCGAAAACCTGGACTCCTTGGTGTCGAGGCTGAAAAACAAGAAGTACAAACCGTTGCGGCTAAGAGAGTATACATACCCAAGAGCGAAACGGAAAAGCGGCCGCTGGGAATATCTGCTCAAAACCTTCCCCCCACTGATCTTGGAACCAGGAGACAGGCCAAGCCACGAGGCAAAATGTTTGGCCGACTTCCAGCGGCTCATATCCGTGCCGATCTCGGCAAGAATGTTGATGGCCGTATTGGTGTCGATCGGGGACATTCTTGACGTGACGGGCGTTAACCAGCTTGACTTCAAGCCCGTGGCTCTCAAGGGTTTCAAAAACGGGTATCAAGTAAATGCCGGTGGACTCCATCGCGACCGTCGTGACGCCACAAGCGATCAACCACTCTGCCAGACGCTCAAGGTCGCCCGTGAAGGTGGAAAATCTCGCACTGGCTGCTCACAGACTCCCTCAGGAACCGCCACAAAGTGGCTCCTCGAACCGATATCGATGCCCGCCGCATATTGGTTAATGTGCTGTAGATGCTTGGGGAGCTCCATGCGCTCCTTCTTGAGCAACCTTTTCTGCTTCATCATTCCGACCTCCAAAATAGTAGTCGGTATGGCCCCAAAGGGGAGCTGTCGATTATGGCTCTCTTCTGAACGGGATAGCATATGCTTCACCAATGACAAATCCGCCAGCTCCCGGACCACGCTGACGTCCAGGCATAAAGCACCAGTGGCGATACGGCCTCATCATCCCGGATACCTCGTTGACTTTAAGCGATTATGTTCTGATCGGCAAGTTACTCTATGATAAAGCACCGCCCCGGCGGCGTGGGGCGCTAATGAGGAAAAGCAAGATAATGATAAAATATGCCCCGGCAAGAAATAGCCAGGCAGTGGGATAACCGGATAAGGTCACAATATAGCCAAAAATAGCTGCTCCTACTGCCACTCCACCCCAACCTATAGTTGACCCCAGCCCAACAGCCGTTCCAGCTTTGGAAGGACCAGCCAGTTCAGCTATGTAGGTAAGTAATAGTGCATTAAAACCTATCCCTGAAAAGCCGAGTAAAAAGGCTAACATGTAGAACAGACTGGCTGGCCAGTTACTATACCAGAAAGCTGTAATAATGGTGGTCATAGTGCCCACAATAGCTATAAGGAGGAGCACAAATTCTCTATTATTGAAAAGGCGGTCACTTATTACCCCCCACGAAATCCTTCCTATCCCAGCGCCGATCATAGCCATTGAAAACAGTGAGCCAGCCAGCAGCATCTCGTAATTTAAAGATTCACGCAGGTAAAGCACTAAAAAGGTAGTAATGCTGCCCTGCCCTGTACCAAATAGCCCGCAAGCTATAAATGCAATAAGCAACTTCCGCTCGGTAAGGATTTCCCTTAGCTTTACTCCCCTACTGTTTCCCCTCTTTTGTGGCGCTGGCAATAACACACCTAATGGTTCCTTATATACAAAAAAGCTAATTGGAAGCATAAAAATAGCCAGAGCCCCTATAATGCCAGGAGCCACAAACCAGGAGAATTTTTGAGCTACATAAACACTAAAGATACCGGTTACAGCAGCTCCAATAGGAACAGCAGCTTGCCTTATCCCCAGTGCTGTTGCCCTCTCTTTGGGACCAAACCAGATATATATCCCTTTTATTGTCGCAGGATTCCCTATCCCGTAACCCAATCCGCTGATGCCCAGTAATACTAACAGTATAAGGTAGCTTTGATGGGAAAAGCCCATCAAGAAAATAGGCACTCCAGTAATTCCTATCCAGAGAAGGAGATTCCTCCCTACACCATAACGGTCTATACTAATACCTGCCGGGAAGGCGGAAACGGCACTAGCAAGGAAAAGGACAAAAGTCATAGTGCCTATTTGAGCCTCAGTAATAGAAAGGGACTCCTTCAAAAAGGGCCCTAAAGGACCCCAGGCATATA
>JAGXOF010000010.1 GCA_023660035.1 Dehalococcoidia bacterium LH_S1 | reverse complement strand
ATGCAGAACCACGGACTGAACCGGATTCTGATTCTCGATGCGGATGCCCACGCAGGGGACGGGATATATCAGATTTTCGCGAGGGACCCGAGGGTGCTGTTCATTTCGATTCACCAGGACCCCCGCACCTTGTATCCCGGACCATCATATAAGAACCCTATAGGCGAGGGCGAAGGCCAGGGATACTGCGTGAACGTGCCTCTCCTGCCCGGGTCGAGCGACCAGGCTTATGAGCGCGTGATGGATGGTATCGTTGTCCCTCTGGCGGAGGAATTCCGGCCGGAAATGATATTGATGGTTGACGGGAGCGATCCCCACTTCATGGACCGCATAACGCAGATGGGATTAACTTTAAAGGGCATTTACATGGTCGTTGACAAGATACGGCGAATAGCTGATAGCATGTGCCAGGGGAAAGTGGTGTCTTTTGACGGTTCCGGGTATGATCCCAAGGGGATTTTGTTCCCTCTGGGGTGGCTGACCTCAATATGCGGCCTTTCAGGGATAGAAACCGGTCTGGAAGAGCCCTATCCATTTCCTTCGGGGTACAGGACTGATTTCGCAGTCTCTGAGACTGAGGAGACGGTGAAAGCTGTGGGACAGAGGCTTGCGCCGTACTGGACGTGTTTTGGTGGGTGAGGCCGAGTTTTTTGCCGGTGTCTTTCCGTTTGAATTCGTCTTCGCCCGTTGTGGTTATTGCCGTATGCCTGCACAAGCGAGTTTGGTAGAATAGAAAGTAGTCAGCCCGACGAAATAAGATAAGAGAGGTGAAGCGATAAAGGTTATAGCCGGCAGTATCTTGGCGGGACTCAGTTTCCTTGCGGAGGTGTTGACTAAAGGAAAAGCAGTCCAGCTCCCAGGGGTGAATTTAGGTGTGCCCGGCATTATTACCCTTTAACCACCCCGATAGGCCTGGCCTTCAGTACCTTGCGTGATATCCCCGCCCCCTCGGCCACGTGAACAACGTCTGCGACGTCCTTATAGGCTTGTGAGGCTTCCTCTACCAGGGCCGACTTGCTTGTTGCTTTGAAGGTGATTCCTTTAGACCTCAGCTCGTCGGCGACTTCGTCGAAGGAGAGGCTCTTCTTGGCTGCCCTGCGGCTTTTGACGCGTCCTGCCCCGTGACAGGTGGAACCGAAGCTTTCCTCCATGGCTTTTTCGGTTCCCACGGCTACGTAAGAAAAGCGCCCCATGTCGCCGGGGATTAGTACTGGCTGGCCGACATCGCGATAGGCACTGGGAATGTCGGGATTCCCGGCGGGGAAGGCCCGGGTGGCGCCTTTGCGGTGGACACACAGGGAGTACTTCTTTCCATTGATTGTATATTCCTCTATCTTGGCGATGTTGTGGGCTACGTCATACGTGAGATTCATCCCCAGATCGCGATAGCTTTTCCCGAAAACCTTGGCCAGCGCTTCTCTTGCCCAGTGCATTATACACTGGCGGTTGGTCCAGGCATAGTTGGCAGCACAGGCCATCGCGGCAAGGTAGTCCTGCCCTTCGGCCGATTTTGTGGGGGCACAGGCGAGCTGCCGGTCGGGGAGTTCGATTCCGTAGTCTCTTACAGCTTTTCCCATAGTCTTGAGGTAATCATCGCAAACCTGGTGACCGAATCCCCGTGAGCCGGTGTGGATGAGTATCACCACCTGTCCTGTCTGCTCCACACCGAAGGCTCTGGCTACTGACTCATCGTAGATTTCGTCGACTACCTGAACCTCTAGGAAGTGATTCCCCGAGCCAAGGGTGCCGAGCTGGGGAGTGCCTCGCTTCTTGGCTCGTTCGCTGACCCGGGAGGGATCAGCGCCTTTCATGCTCCCGTTCTCCTCGGTGAACTCCAGGTCTTCCGGCTCTCCGTATCCTTTCTCAATTGCCCAGCGAGCGCCGTCGCGGAGGACTTTGTCTATCTCCTTCCCCTTCAGCTTTATCCGTCCCTCGGAGCCCAGGCCGGAGGGTACGGCGTGAAAAAGCTCGTTGACAACCTTTTCGATTCTGGGCCTGACATCGTTTTCAGTCAGGTTGGTTAGTACGAGCCGTACGCCGCAATTGATATCGAAGCCTACGCCTCCAGGGGAAATCACTCCGTCCTCCATTCTGGTCGCTGCCACTCCTCCGATGGGGAATCCGTAACCCCAGTGAATATCGGGCATGGCCAGTGATTTCCCCACAATTCCGGGGAGAAAAGCGACATTGGCCACCTGATCGGGGGTTTGCTCCTCGCCGATCTGGTCAAGCATCTGCTCATCGGAGTATATAAGTCCGGGAACCTGCATACCCGGCTTGTAGCTCGGGTCTATCTCCCAGCGGTAATCATCGATCTTCCTAAGTATCTTCTTCCATCCTGCCATCGTCACACCTCCCGTATACAGTCCTACACATCAAATATTACCTGAGCCCGGAAGCCTTCCTCTTTTTCTTCCAGTTTGAGCGAGTGATACGTGGCGGCCTTGACATGTGTCTTCAGGTTATGGCGTGAGGAGTCAGCCTTCTCCCCATAGGTCGTCGCCCGTATTCGCTCCTCCGTTAGTCCCTGGATGTCAAACCTTGAGAATAAAAGGAATTCGGCATCGAACAGATACAGGAGCTCGTTGAGCCACGTGACCAGCAGTTCTGTCTGGTCGAAAGCCTCGGCGGAAATCTCACGCTCTACTACCTCGTTCACGGTTTCTGCGTCGGCGATGATGCTGATCATCCCGTAGGCTGCGTTCGCAAAAACCTCCTCAAGGCTTTCCCCGTAGGCGATGATCCCCGTGTCAGCGGTATGGTCGAGAATCTCGAACCTCTGCATCGTAGCATGCATTATAACAGATTTGCGCCCGGAATGAAGTGCCTGACTATTTATGTTATCATTGAATCATGACCCACAGGTTCCTCGCTGATGAAAACGTGGGAAAGCTGGCCAAAAGATTGAGGATGATCGGGTATGATGCCGTGTCCATCAACGGTCTGGACGATAACGAGGTTGTTCGGATCGCCCTCAAGGAGGGGAGGGCTCTCTTAACCAAGGACAACGGCATCATGCGGAGGAGGGTGGTGTTCAACGGCAAGATAAAGGCTATCTTTATCGAGGCTGATGATGTCAAGGCTCAGCTTCGACAGGTGGTAGAGGCACTGGATCTCAAGCCGGATTCAAATCCTTTCTCGAGGTGCATGGAATGCAATGAACCCCTGGTCCCCCGAACCAGGGAAGAGGTGCGTGAACTGGTTCCGCCCTACGTGTTTAAGAACCATGCCCAATATATGCAATGCCCGAAATGCGGCCGTATCTACTGGCGTGGCACGCACTGGCAGCGGATGAACAATGAGCTTGCAAGATTGATGGAACGATGAAGATGGGAGATTCAGCACGGGAGCGGTTTGTGATAGAATTCTGTTCGGTGGCATTGTGAGAAACGTTGGAATCCTCTTTAACGCCAAGATTGAGAGAGCTGAAGGCCTTGCCCAAGGGCTTGCACGGGAGGCAGAGAAATCGGGTGTATCGGCATGGTTTTGCCCTGCCTTAGACGAGACACAGAGTAAGGAATACCTCACCGGCACCGACATGGTGATGAGCCTGGGCGGCGACGGCACGATGCTCCGAGCTGCACGGCTCACTGCTCCCCAGGGAATACCGGTTCTCGGGATAAATCTGGGTAACTGGGGATTCACCACCGAACTCGAGGGTGAGCAGGCGCTCAGTGCTATTCCTGAGTTCTTGGCAGGTCAGGGATGGATCGATGAGAGAGCGATGCTGCAAGTTGAGCTTCCCTCTCGATTGAATGTTCCGGCGCTTCATGCCCTGAATGATGTGGTGGTTGCCAGAGGGGCATCCATCCACGTTATCCATGTCAGGGCCTCGGTGGACGGGGACCCGATGGCGGCGTGGGGTGGTGACGGACTCATCGTGGCCACCGCAACAGGGAGTGCGGCCTATTCGCTGGCTGCTGGCGGACCTGTTTTCCCTCCTGCTGCCGGGGATTTTGTACTGACCCCTGTTGCGCCGTATGCAGGGTTGCGTAGCTCTTTAGTTCTGAAGGGTGAGTCGGTTATCGAACTAGAACTTCACACGACCCGTGAAGCCAGGGCAAGCATCGACGGACAAACGGAGTTTCGCCTGGAAGACGGTGATAGGGTGAGGGTTGTTCGAAGCCATTATACCACCCGATTTTTGAGACTCCGCCCGCGGTCCGATTACTATAATATATTGTGGGAGAGGTTGAGTGGGAGAGACAGAACATGGGATGAAGGTTGAAAAGGCAAAGGTTTCCGAGGCACCTCGTATAAGGAAGCTGGTTAACTCCTTTGCTGCGCGGGACTTCATGTTGCCGCGGTCGCTAAGTGAGATTTACGAGAATATCAGGGATTACTTTGTCGCCCGGCTGGGAGATGAGGTGGTGGGGTGTGGCGCTTTGCACATTGCCTGGGGAGACCTGGCAGAGATAAAATCCGTCGCCGTATCCGAGGAGTGGCAGCGCAAGGGGGGTGGGGAAACCCTGGTGAACGCCTGTATCGAGGAGGCGAAGGAACTGGACATACCGGTGGTTTTTTGCCTCACGTATGTGGTATCTTTCTTCGGGAAATTCGGCTTTCAGCTGGTTGATCCGGTCGAGCTCCCCAGAAAAATCTGGGGTGAGTGCTTGCGATGCCCTAAATATCCTGATTGTGATGAGAATGCTATGGTTCTGAAACTCAAGCCAGCGGTAAAGCCGCAGTGGTAGATATGCTAGATATAAGGTTCATATGGCTGAAACACAACCCTTATTAAACAGCGACCAGGTTTACCGGGGGAGAAGAGTGAGCCTCCGGATTGATACTATACAATTGCCTTCGGGTAGGGAGTCGCAACGTGAGATCGTGGAGTTCGGCGACTGTGTGGCGATTGTGGCTGTTGACTCAGAGGGGAAAGCTCTCCTGGTGCGGCAACACCGTACTGCTGTGGGGAGGATGTTGCTTGAGATTCCCGCGGGAATGATTGATGCCGGTGAGACGCCGGAGCAGTCCGCTCACCGCGAACTCCGGGAGGAGACGGGTTATTCGGCGAAAAGGATGGAGCTTCTTGGCGGTCTTTATGCCAGTCCGGGCTACTCCACTGAGTATCTTTACTTCTTTCTTGCCACTGAATTGGAGGACAGCCACGATACGCCGGATGCGGATGAGATCAATAAGGTTGTCCGGGTTCCGCTAAAGGATGTGCCTGGCTTGATTGATTCCGGTGAGATCTCCGACGGCAAGAGTGCCGCTGGTCTTTTAAGGGTTATATTGAGGATGCAAGCCTAGGAGCGGTCATCCTGTGTAACTGTGAACTCCGGCACAGGTATCTTTTCCTTACTCCCGGTGGGAGGAGCGGCTACAGGAGAGGGTGTCCTCTCCTTTCCTCCAAGGCTTTGAGCGAACACCTTTCTCCTCAGCAGTTGAATGGCCAACGCTGGATCGACTCCCTTGGGACAGACCTGAGAGCACGCGCCTGCGAAGTGGCAGCCCCAAACCCCGTAGTATGGGTCTACCGCTGAAATCCTCTCCCCGCTCTTGTTATCCCTGCTGTCACCGCAGTATCGGTATGCCTGGGTTAGTGCCTGGGGGCCAAGATACAGTTTCCCCGTCGCTGATGTAGGACATGCAGCTACACAGGCCCCGCATTTGATACAATAGGCAAACTGCAAATATGATTCCAGCTCATCCGGGGATTGCACGAACTCGGCGGTTGGGTGTTCCATTTCTTCCTGGTCGTCTCGCATAAGATAGGGTTTTACGGATGCGTGCTTCTCAAACATACTGCTTGTGTCCGGCACTAGATCCTTGACGATTGCAAAATTGGGCAGCGGCTTAATTTCCAGGGTGAATTCGCCGATCTCCTCTACTGGGGTATGACATGCAAGGCGGGGAAGATTGTTTATCAGCATGGCGCAGGCACCGCAGATTCCCATACGGCAGGATGCCCGGAAGGCAAGTGAGCTATCTATGTTCTCCCTGATATAGAGAAGCCCGTCAAGAACGGTCATCCCCTTGCGGAAAGGTAGCGTGAATTCCTGCATATAGGGAGCCTTGTCCCGGTCAGGATTGTACCTCTGGACCTTTAATGTTAGCTTACTTACGCTCCCTTGATTCTCTCCGTTGTTACTCATTAAGTCCTCCCGCTTTAGCTGATAACTCATGGCTGTTTCGTTGCATCATGTGCTGATGGGGATGTAGAGGGCAAAGGCAAAGATCCCGATCCCCACAACTATAAGTGCCCGGTTGATCACCCTCATCGCCGCAGGCGAAAGTGATAACTCCGATATCACGTTTCTCAACCCGAGGAAGCCGTGATACAGGACAGCGGCAAGAACGATGCCGTAGAATACCGTCCACCACGCACTGCTTGCCCGCTCCATAACTGAACTCCACGCAGTGGGCTCTCCCATATCCGCGCCAAAGAAGCTCAGGATATCCCCGAGGTGCATGATAATAAGGTGCGTCCCGACAAGGAAGAAAATCACTGCCGCGGCGATTAATTGCCATAGTCTGAGAGGAACTTCCCGCATAGCGCTCCTATCAAATAAAATTGAATATAAAGACCACAAGAAGGATGATTATCACACCACCCATGACGAACACAATGGGACGCCTTCGCTCAAGCGCATCGACGTAAGGATATACAGGAGGCTTGGGGCGGCCCAGTGTGTAGCCCAGCTCTTGAAGTATGAGCCGCAGGCCGTTCAGGGCGTGAAAGGTGAAACCAGCCAGGACCAGGTATTCGCCGAATTTCACTATGGGTGTATCAAATATGTCCATCAGACTGGTCCAGCTTTCACCGCTGGAGAGCCTGAAACCATTCATAGCGATGTGCAGGAGGAAATAGAAGAGGAGGGCCAGTCCGCTAATCCTGTGTAATGTGTAGAGATATCGCTCCAGCCTGTACCGGCCTCCCCACACCCAGCCCTTAATTCCCAGGTAGTTCTCCAGATATCTCCTCTCGCTTGACTGTGCCTTCATGGCTCAGTATTTCCTTTCCACCGGTTTCCACATGGTGATGTTCACCGGTGTATATTTAAGTCTTGGGCCCTCCGGGCTATAGTAAGCCAGGGTGTGCTTGAGCCAGTTCTCGTCGTCCCGCTTTGGAAAATCACGGCGTGCATGTGAGCCCCGCCACTCGGTTCTCGCCAGTCCTCCGGCTACGATAGCCTCCGCTACATCCAGCAGGTTGATGGTCTCGAGGATGGAGAGAATGCTTGTATTGTATACCCGTGTGCTTTCTGCGGCTTTGACATAATTCACCCTTTCACGCAGCTCTCGTATCTTCCCTAAAGCCTCCTCCAGCTGCTGCCCTGTCCGGAAAACCCCGACCTTGGCGTCCATCATGCTGCGCATTTCGGAGAGGATGGATGATATGTCCTCGCTTCCCGAACGCTGCTGGAACTGCTCGAAAACGGCGTATTCCTCCTGTCGAACCCGCTCCGCCGGCATTTCAGGAATTGCTTTTTGGCTTAATGCATGCCTGGCTGCCTGCTCGCCTGCTATTCTTCCCACTACCAGGCACTCGGCGGTGGAATTGGAGCCGAGACGATTGGCGCCGTGAAAGGAGACGCAGGCTGACTCTCCGGCTGCCCAGATCCCCTCCACCGGCGTGGCTGCGTTGATGTCCACATGAATGCCACCCATAAAGTAGTGGGCCGCCGGTCGCACGGGCAAAGGCTCGTAGATGGGATCCACGAAGGCGAACTTGATGCCTACTTCCCTGACCAGTGGGAGGCGTTCATTGATCCTGTTCGCCCCGAGGTGCCGCAGGTCCAGTTGCACGAATCCCAGGCCCTCAGCGCTTGTGAGCCCTCTGCCTTCCTCTATCTCAGTCATCTCGGCACGGGATACGATATCGCGCGGTGCCGTCTCCATCTTGGACTCCGCGTACTTGCTCATGAATCTGTCGCCGTCGCGATTGATGAGGTAGCCACCCTCCCCCCGCGCCCCCTCCGTGACCAGTATGCCGGTGGGGACAAGTCCTGTCGGGTGGAACTGCACGAACTCCATGTCCTTGAGCGGCAGCCCTGCTCTGTAGGCCATGGCCATCCCGTCGCCGGTGGCCGTGAGCGAGTACGTCGTGAATCCGAACATCCGGCACGCTCCGCCCGCCGCTATCACCAGAGCCTTGGCTCTGATGAAGAAGAACTCGCCGGTGTTGAGGTCCCACACCGTTATTCCCTGAAAGGTGCCGTTTTCCGTAAATATATTCGTGGCATAGCACTCATCATAGCGGGTGACGTCTGCATATTTCTGAAGCGTATCGTAAAGGGTTTGCATCTCGAAGAAACCCGTCTTGTCCTGGGCCAGTGTTGCCCGGTTGAAGCTATGGCCGCCGAATGGCCGCTGGGCTATGCGCCCGTCGGAGCGTCTGGACCACGGGATTCCCCAGTGGTCGAGCTGGATTATCTCCTTGGGGAGCTCCTGGACGAAATGTGAGACCACGTCCTGGTCGGCCAGGAAGTCGCTTCCCCTTACAGTATCCCAAGAGTGAAGGTCGAAGCTGTCTCCTTCCTCACTGCGCAGCACCGCCGCCGTACCTCCCTCAGCGCATACGGAGTGCGACCGCATGAGCTGCACCTTGGAGACCACGGCTATGTCCAGTTTGCCCTTGCCTATCTTAGCGGCTTCGAGAGCTGCTCTCAATCCGGCGATCCCGGAACCCATAATGACTATGTCATGCGCTATGTCCCTTGTCATACAGCCTCTTTTACCCGGTATTTTGCCTTTCCTTCTTCATAGAGGTCGCCGCCATGTGCGTCGTTAACGACGGTAACGGGAAAATCCTCCACTTCAAGCCGTCTCACGGCCTCGGCGCCGAGTTCCTCGTAGGCCACGACTTCAGCCTTCTTGATGGACCTGGAGATAAGCGCTCCTGCCCCGCCGATGGCAGCAAAGTAAACCGCTTTGTGCTTCTGCATTGCTTCCTTCACAGCTTGTGAACGCATGCCTTTACCTATCATCCCTTTCAGTCCGAGTTCCATCAGGCGAGGCGAGTACGGATCCATGCGCCCGCTTGTTGTTGGTCCCGCCGACCCGATAACCTCACCGGGCTTTGCGGGCGTAGGTCCCATGTAATATATGATTTGACCGTCGATTTCAACAGGGGGCTTCTCTCCCTTGTGAAGTGTCTCGATAAACCGCTTGTGAGCGGCATCGCGAGCCACGTAGATGACACCATTTATCAGCACCTGATCCCCCGCTTTCAATTTCTCCACGGCCTCATTATCCATCGGCGAGTTAATGCGTACTGCCATATTTCCCTCCTTGTATGGACAAGCTAGAACCAAAAACACGGTACACCCAAGCTCGAAATTCGAAACAATATTAAAATCCACATGATTAGAAACTCAATTGGCCACAAACAATCCGCCCCTTGTGGGTGCTGTACCCACCTCTGGAGGATGCTGAAGGTGCCATCCTGAACTTGATTCAGAATCTCATTAAGCATCTTCGCCCCCCGAGATTCCGTGTCAAGCACGGTCCGCTCTCGGCAGATGGCGGCTACAGTCGGGCTAGTTTCGTTCATTTTAGATATTAAAATTTAGGATTTGTTGCCATTTTGCACATGTTACAACACCGCCTCTTTATGCCGTGCGCTATGACACTGCAGGTTGACCGCCACGGGAAGACTGGCCACATGCGCCGGGAACGTTTCCACGTGAACGGCGAGGGCAGTGATCTTGCCTCCGTATCCCATAGCCCCGATACCCAATTTGTTGACCCGCTCCAGGATTTCCCTTTCCAGGTCAGCGACCTCAGGGTCGGGGTTCGGCTCGCCGACTGTGCGCAGCAGGCTCTTCTTGGCCAGCATCATCGTTCTCTCAGCTGTTCCCCCTACTCCCACCCCCACCACAACCGGCGGGCAGGGGTTGCTCCCTGCCTCATCCACCGATCTTACCACGAATTCCAGAACACCCTGGCGTCCACTGGCCGGCGTGAGCATTCCCAGTCGTGCCATATTCTCCGCACCGCCGCCTTTGGGCATGGCGATGATTCTAAGTTTGTCCCCGGGGACTATGTCAGTATAGATAATTGCCGGACTATTGTCCTTTGTGTTTACCCTGGCTGAAAAGGGCTGGTTCAGCAAGGATTTCCGCAGGTATCCCTCCGTGTATCCCTGGGCTACCCCTTCGTTTATCGCCGTGTAGAGGTCACCGCCGACTATGTAAGCCTCCTGGCCAAGTTCCAGGAATACCACGGAACTACCGGTGTCCTGGCAGAGGGGAATGCCATCCCTGGCCGAGATATCCGAGTTCTCCAGAATCCTGTCCAGAACGTCCCTGCCGATGGGGGATTCCTCCTCTTCTCGTGCCTTCTTGAGTGCCGAGAGGACATCCTCCGACAGGTGAACACACGCTTCCTGGAAGAGGCGAGATGCAGTATCTTTGACATCAGTTGCCTTGATTTCTCTCATTGTTCCTCCTTGCCTGAACATCTCTGGCTATGTCACTGCGGGCGGGATACACCCCGCTTTTACCAGGGCGTCGTGAGTTTCCCTCGCATCGGTTATGATAGATTCAGCCCTCTTGCGCAGCTCCTCGCGGCTGATCTCCACTGAGGCCACACCTTCTTTCTGGGCCTCCATTCCTATGTCCACCGCCTCCTGGATGAATGCCTCCGGTTGTTCCATTGTCGGTGTGATGTATTCCTCATTCATGCCATGCTCTTCTGCGTATTTCGCCAGCGATTCAGCAGCCGTTACACACATATCATCGGTGATGGTCTTTGCCTGCACGTCGAGGACACCGCGGAATATGGCAGGGAAGCCTATGGAATTGTTAACCTGATTGGGGAAATCGGACCTGCCAGTAGCGACGATTTTGGCCCCCCCCCTCTTTGGCTTCCCAGGGCCAGATCTCCGGTATGGGGTTGGCACAGACAAAGCATATAGCGTCCCTGGCCATGCCTTTAATCTGCTCCGCCGAGATTACATCAGGCCCCGAGTGTGAAAGGGAAATGAGCACGTCGGCTCCCTGTAAAGCCTCGGTGAGTCCGCCCGTTCTGTTTTCAGCATTGGTAGTCTGAACGAAGTTCCACTTATCGGCATACTGGTCTTTCTTCTCCTCGATATCTTCCCTTCCCTTGTGGAGTATACCCTTGCTGTCAACTACTATGGCATTCCCTGGATTGATCCCGAAGTGGAAGAGTACCCTGGCGATGGCTACATTGGCTGCTCCTGAGCCGTTGAATACGACCTTCGCATCGCCGATTTTCTTATTAACTATCTTGAGAGAGTTTATCAATCCTGCAGTGGTGATGGCTGCTGTGCCCTGCTGGTCGTCGTGCCACACGGGAATTTTTGCCTCCGCTCTTAGCCGGTCCAGTATGTAAAAGCACTTGGGATTGGCAATGTCTTCGAGGTTTATTCCGGCAAAGGAGGGCTCAAGCCACTTGACCGTCTGTATGATCTCGTCAGGGTCCTTGGTATCCAGGCAGATGGGCACTGCATCCACGCCCCCGAGGTACTTGAAAAGCAGGCATTTCCCTTCCATCACGGGATACCCAGCCTTGGGACCTATATCCCCCAGTCCCAGAACCCGGGTGCAATCGGAGACCACAGCTACGGTGTTCCCGCGATTGGTCAGCTCATTCATTTTGGACTCGTCCGCCTGTATTGCCCTGCACGGCTCGGCAACGCCCGGGGTGTAGTAAATGGCGAAGTCGTTGGAATCCCTAACCTGGCACTTGGGCACTGTTTGCATTTTCCCACGGTAGTCAGCGTGAAGCTTCATGGCATCCGCTGCCGGCTTCTTTGCCTTTTCCAGAAGCTCCTCTTTGGTCGGTTTCTTTGCCATTGTTCTCCTTTCTCCTGCACAATTACCAGGTCGCAAAGCCGTCAGTGGCTGGCAACCTTTTCTCATTTTACACCTTGATATCCATCAAAGCAAGGATGGCTCAAATAGTTTGCCCTTTCATTTCCGCGCCCTGGTCGTAATCATTCTTCAGATTCCCATATAAGCCTCCTTAATACGTGCATTGGTGAGTAACTCTTCGCCTGGGCCTTCGAGTGTCACCCGGCCGGTTTCCAGGACATAAGCCCTGTTACACACCCTTAGAGCATGCATGATATTCTGCTCTACCAGCAGGACAGTAATGCCCTGGCTGTTAACCTCCTTGGTGATTTTCATCACATCTTCGACCAGGTTGGGAGCCAGTCCCAGCGAGGGCTCATCCATCATCACCAGTCTTGGCCGAGCCATCAAGCCCCTGCCTATTGCCAGCATCTGTGCCTCGCCGCCGGAGAGCGTTCCCGCTGCCTGCCAGGTCCTTTCCTTCAACACAGGGAAAAGGCTAAATACCCAATCCATGGATTCCTCACGCTTTGCCTTTGCTTCACGAGACATGGAACCCATGACCAGGTTTTGCTTAACCGTCATCTCTGGAAACAACCTTCTGCCTTCGGGGATATGAGCGATGCCCAAAGCGGCTCGTCTGTGATTTGGTTTGACGGTAAGGTCGTGTTCCAGGAACTCGATATTCCCTTTTGTTGGGTGTAGCAAACCCGCGATAGTGTTCAGCAGGGTAGTTTTGCCAGCACCATTGGCCCCCACCAGTGATACGATTTCTCCCTGCTTGACCTCTATCGAGACATCCCACAACGCCTGCACGTCCGCGTAGTAAACGTCAATGTTATTGACCTTTAGCATATTCCTCTCCCAGATAAGCTTTTATCACTTCGGGATGATTGGCTATTTCCTCTGGCTTTCCCTTAGCTATCTCTCTGCCGAAGTTAATACACATAATCCTGTCTGAAATCCCCATTACAAATTTCATAACATGCTCTACCACCAGGCAGGTTATCCCGGTATCCTGAATCTTTCGAATAAGTTTCATGGCGCCGTCTATTTCTCTCGGGTTCAGTCCCGCCGCTGTCTCGTCGAGGAGGAGGAGTTCAGGTTCGGTAGCCAGGCTACGGCTTATCTCCATCCTTTTCTTGTCCGCGATGGGCAAGTCTTTAGCCAGCATGTCCTTACGATGGGTAAGCTCACAGAAATCCAGGCTCTCCAGAGCTTTGTCCCTTGCCTCATTCAAACTGTTCTTTCTTAAGAATGCTCCGGACATGACATTGTCCAAAACGGTCATACGCCTGAGTGGCTTTACTATCTGAAATGTCCTGCCAATGCCGAGCTTGCAGATCTCATGTGAGGATATGCCCTTGAGTGATTTCCCCTTAAACACAATGTCCCCGCTGTGCGGAGGATAGTAGTTGTTTATACAATTGAAAAGTGTGGTCTTCCCCGAGCCATTAGGGCCGATTAGCCCAAAGATTGCCCCCTTCTCTATCGCTAGAGTTATGCCGTTGACCGCTGTTAATCCGCCGAACTTTCTTACCACGCCGTTAATGTCCAGATATGCCATCGTTCACCCCTCGGACCCCGTCGTTAGCTTCCTGCGACGAAGGTAAGCCCTGACCTTCGGCCAGCTACCTATAATCCCATCAGGCATAAACATGATTATCAGGACTGCGATAACAGCAAATACCAGGAACGATATTGGGCCAATAGTGGCGCGTAGTATCTCATCAAGGCCGGCAAAGATGGCTCCACCGAGGACGGGTCCCCACAGGGACCCAGCACCACCTATGAGTACAGCCAGTATCATGAATATCGATATGGCCTCCAACGCAAACACTGTCTCCGGATAAATGGAGCTTATATAGTTCATGTACAGCGCCCCGGCTAACCCGGTGATGCCGGCACTCGGGATCATGGCATATATCTTATATCTAGTGGTAGGGATACCCAGAGCCTCGGCAGCATCCTGATCCTCCCTTATGGAAACAAAATAATACCCATATTTGGAGTTCTGTATCCGATAAGTGACAAAGATAGCAAATGCAGCTATAACGAGGGCAATGTAGTAATATGGCAATTTCTCTGCTCCCCAGGTGCGGGCACAGTCTATACCTGTCGCACCGTTCGTCAGCGTGTCCAAATTGGTAAATACTATAGCGATGATTTCATTTAAGGCTAACATAGCCAGGGCAAAATAGGGACCTCTCAGACGAAAACAAACCAGTCCTATAGGAATACCCACAATAATCGCGAGGACAGGACCTGCTGCCATTCCCCACCATGGCGTTATATTCCAGTGCAGAAAAAGAAGCCCTCCTCCATAAGCACCTAAACCAAAGAAGATGGCATGCCCAAAGGATATCTGGCCAGTTTTCCCCCCGAGGATATCCCAGCCCAGAGCCATGGTTATCCACATCATTACCAGGATCAACACGTGTACCGCATAAGTTCCCATAAACGGGGGAACAACTATGCACAGTATCCCGAGCATTGCCAGTATAAGCCACTGGCGTTTCTTCTCCATTACTATCTCCCTATTATCCTTTTAAGCCCGCCAGGCAAGAAGAGGAGGATCAGTAGAAAAATGATAAAACCGATAACCTCGCCCCATTGAGGGCCCCAGTACGTGGAACCAAAACTTTCAGCAAGACCTAATATCAACCCCCCCGAAAGTGCCCCAACTGTACTCCCCATGCCACCGAGAATCGTAATTACAAAGGCCTTCATTAAATAGGGATGCCAGACGTGCGGGTACAGGTAAAATAAAGGCATAAGTATAACCCCACCTGCTGCTGCCAGTGCCGTACCCAAGCCAAAGGTAAAATTGGTAATCCTTTCGGCATTTATCCCCATGTACACCGCTGCGTCCTTATCCTGAGAGGTGGCTATAACCGATTGCCCCAAGTCGGTTCTGGCAAGGAAGAAATGTAGAAGAGCAACAAATATCGTGGCAATAACAAAGCCAATTAAATAGGGAATCTCTATCGTCATGCCGGCGAGGTGCCAGTACTCGCCAGTCAAAGCTGGATGTATAATTTGATAATTAGAGGTAAAAATCACTCTAATGACTTCGGTTATAGCTAATCCAAGAGCAAGGGTCAACAATACCTGACTCTCGGGTATAATGGTCTCTACACCTGAGACCCTCCCGATGGAGTATTTCTGAAGGAGGTAACCGATTATGAAGAGGGCAATCATGGTAGGGATTAAAGCAACATAAGGATGCAACCCGGCGTGCTCAAATAGAACAAGGCAAATGTACATCCCCACCATCATCAATGCCCCGTGGGCCAGGTTGATGATCTTCATCACCCCCATCACCAACGTCATGCCAATGGCGATGATGGCGTAGATTCCGCCCATGAGCACGCCAGTAATAAAGGTTTGCCCAAATAAAGCCATGTAGTCTTACCTTACCACCTCTTATAGGACTCTTATAGGAGAAGGGGAGAAGCCTTTGACATCTTCCCCCCCACCCTGTTACACCTGTCTTTTATTGCTCTAATAGTGGGGCAGGAAAGATGTAATCAACCGAAGCAGCATCTTCGGGCCACACAACCTCTTGAGCCATATCCTGCCACTGTATGACATAAGTAGGAGGTAGTCCTTGATGATAGTAGTGATGTCCCATCTCATCGGTCCACTTATGATGTTTTATCACGCCCATGACGGTGGTAAGGTCCGTGTTATCCAGGGCATCCCTGATGCTCTCGCGGTTAATGGTGTTCCCGGCTTCCGCAGCCCTTAGCAGTGCATCTACTGCTATTTGTCCTGCGGCGTACCCTTGGGCGCCATGATAGTCAGGCTCGGTATCATATTTCTCCACATACTCATCAGAATATTTCTTCCCACTCCATTTGATCCCGTTCAAAGTTCCTTCCCAAGCGGCCTTCGGATTCCAATTCGTAGTGGAGAAGATTAAGTTGGCGTCCTTACCAGCCAATTCGGCAAATTCGGGCATGGTGTAGCCTCCAGCTTGTCCTATCCAGGCAAGGATATCCAGTTCCAGTCCGGTAGCTTGTCGAACGAGGAGTCCGGCATCGGTAAGGTAGGAAACTGGAATAACCATATCCGGGTCAGCTGCCTTTACCTTCGACAGCATGGGCTTGAAATCGGTGGCTTCGGAGTTATATTTGCTGTCATAAACTATCTCCAGTCCCCGTTCCTCAAGTTTGGGCCGGAGGCTTTTCGCGGAACTGGTTCCCCAGTCGGTCATTTCATAAAGCAGCGCTACCTTCTTCACACCACCGGGGATAATGACCTCATCTATAAATTCCCACATGGCATCGCCGTAGTGGGATGCTGGAACCCTGGGGCCTGAAAATACCCACTCTAAGGGTTTGCCGGTTATGGCATCCTTTGAGCCGGTTACAATGATGTGAGGAATCCCTAAATCTTCCGCAGCACTGGTCATTGGTTCGGTACAGCTACTGGAATAGCCGCCGATTATGAGGTCTACTTTGTTCGCAGTGGCCAGTTTTTCCTCAGCCGATTTGGCAGTTGCAGGCTCACTGCGGTTATCCTCCTCTGTAATCTTGACCGGCCTGTCATTTATCCTGTCGATGCCAAAATCAGAAAACGCAAGCGTCGCCGAATTCATGTTCATTTCGCCAAACTTTGCCTTGGAGCCTGTCAAGGAAAAATTCATCCCAACCTTTATAGGCTCCACCGAGGGTTTGGCTGGCGAGGGTTTGGCTGGAGCGCACGCCGGAATTGCCAATAAAGCTACCACGCAGACAACCAAAATACTAAGCAATCCTTTCTTCATTTCTCCTCCTTTCTTTTTATGAAGTGTTCAAAAACTTGACAAACTGTCCAAAAACCTTCCGACTCGGAGACGAATCAACGACCATCAATCGTCCCCGACATTTTAATTGGTTAATCCCTCGAAGACTATCACCCCCTTTCAGCTACTTTTACTACAACTATACACCCCCGCCCCGACCAATGTCAATAGTTACTTTCCTCCAGGCCCATTTTGTATTGGAAGAGAGTATCTTTCGCCAGAAGCCTGCGCACCAGTTGTTCTTCCTCCTGCCGATTTACTACCTCTCCGTCCAGCCTTGCGTCATGGATCGTTCGTAGCATCTGTCCGATTCGCCTGCCCTGTTCAATCCCCATCCCTTGCAGGTCTTCACCGTTTAGGGGTGACTTGACATAACGTAAGACATCGAGGTACAGTTCGAGTCGCTCTTGGATGACTGCGGAATCCGAGGCCATGGCCACCGCCTGTATCGCTTCCGGAGAATACCGCTCGACATCCCTGTAAATCTGACTTGGGCGGAGCTTTGGTGTGGACATATGGGAAACGGAATCCCGTAGTTTGACAGTATGCTGGATTGCTTGCTTTGCCCATCCTGGTATTTTGAGTCTGGATATGCATTCCTGGATTTCCTCTCCGGAAAGCCTGTAGATCAGGAGGCATAAATAGACTGCGGGGGTATGCAGTGTATGGTCGTCGTTACTCCGGCATCGCGCCAATTTGTCCCTCAACCATGCATCCCCCTGAGCGGCGGGGCAGAGATGTTGAAGCACACCCAGGTTGTAAGCACGGCAGAGTACTTTCTCCGGGCGTTCCTCTCCCAGAATCAATTCAAGCTCGTGCCATAGTCTCTCGCCTGTGATGTTGTTCATTATGCCCATATCCCTTTGCATGAGCCTTTCTGTATCTTCATCCAGGCGGAAGTTGAAACGCTGTTCATAGCGGAGGGCGCGGAGGATGCGGGTGGGATCATCGGAGAAGCTGCCGGGGTGCAGAACCCGGATTAGTCCTTTCTCGAGGTCCTGTTGTCCGCCGTGCGGATCAAGCACATCTCCGAAGGACTCTGGAATAAGCGAGGCCGCCATGGCATTGATGGTGAAATCACGCCGGAAAAGGTCGTCCTCTATGTTTTCCCACTGTACTGTTGGCAGAGCGCCAGGGTAAGCGTAGTTCTCCGAGCGGGCGGTGGCGAAGTCGATGGTCAACTCATCTGCCAGTAGCTTGGCGGTCCCGAAGTGAGGATGAGACCTGGTTTTCCAGTTCCTCGCTTTTGCTATCTGCCGGGCTAAAGGGATAGCCTTCCCCTCGACCACGAGGTCGAGGTCAAGAACAGGGCGTCCGAGCAGGAGATCACGGACCACCCCTCCCACCACATACACCCTTTCCCC
>JAGXOF010000109.1 GCA_023660035.1 Dehalococcoidia bacterium LH_S1 | reverse complement strand
TAAATTCCTCTCCTGGCTTCCCTTTGCTATGGAGGATTATGCACTTAACTATAAAAGCACCGGTAGCAGCTACAAGTGCTGCTATGTACCATCTGTTCTTCTCGTTTATCGTTCCTCTTGAGATGTTCATAAAAACGTCCTCAACAATAACTATACCCAGATTGCTGAAGCAATCCGCGTGCAGCGTCCCCACCATGATAAATGTTGTCCTCGCCAAAGTCAAAACGCCCCCTCATGGTCGGGAAATGAGTAAATAACCTACCTGATTAGTTAACTTATCTCTTGGCCAGCTTGGCCGCCAGGCTGGTGTACCTCTCTTGAACCCTGCTGTTGTTAATCGCCATAGCCAGGGCCTTCCTCTGTCCTACCAGTATGAGGAGCTTCCTCGCCCGCGTGATAGCGGTATACAGCAGGTTCCTCTGCAGCATCACAAAGTGCTGGGGGAGTAACGGTATCACCACACATGGATACTCATTGCCCTGTGACTTGTGGACGGAGATGGCATACGCCGGGACAAGCTCATCCATCTCGCTGAAATCGTACCGCACTTCTCTGTTTTCAAGCGCAACGGAAACCGACTGCTCCTCGAGGTCGATGCTCGTGATCCTCCCTATATCCCCGTTGAACACATCCTTCTCATAGTTGTTCTTTATCTGCATGACCTTGTCGTTCACCCTGAAGAGGTTGCCGCCCCTCATGATCTCCTGGCCTTCGGGGTTGAGGACGCTCTGCAACTCCCTGTTTAACCTGGCTACCCCGGCCGGTCCTTTGTGGAGGGGGCTGAGCACCTGGATCTCATCTACCGGGTGGAAGCCGAAGACCCTGGGGATTATGTCATTGCACAGATCTTTGACGGTCCGCACGGTGCTATCAGGGTCCTCCCTGTCCAGGAGGTAGAAGTCTACGCCTTTCTTCCTGGTTATCACAGGGAACTCGCCCCGGTTTACCTTGTGGGCGTTGACCACGATGAGGCTCTGCTCAGCCTGCCTGAAGATGTGGGTGAGCGTGACAACCTCCACATAATCGGAGTTTATGATGCCCCTGAGGACATCTCCGGGGCCAACGGAAGGCAGCTGGTTGGCATCCCCTACAAGGATGAGCGTGGCATGAGCGGGGATGGCCTTCAATAGATGGTTCATGAGGAATATATCCACCATCGAGGCCTCATCAACTATCACGAGGTCTGCCTCCAAGGGGTACTCCTCATCCCTGACGAATCCTCCCGCCCTCGGGCTGAACTCCAGGAGCCTGTGGATGGTCTTTGCCTCCTTCCCGGTAACCTCTGAAAGACGCTTTGCCGCCCTGCCAGTTGGAGAAGCCAGTACTATCCTCTGGTTTTTGGTTTCCATTATCCTTATCAGGCTGTTGACCAGCGTTGTTTTCCCAGTCCCAGGTCCGCCCGTGATAACCAGAACCTTGCTCTCTAGTGCCTTCCTTATGGCCTCCTTCTGATTCTCTGCCAGAGTCAGGTCACTTGTCTTCTCCAGCCATTTCACCGCTCCCTCGGCATCTACGCCGAGGGGATGCCTCGGGATCTGGCATAGGCTATGGAGCCTTTCCGCTACATTGTCTTCGGCCACCCACAGGGGTTTAAGGTAAATCCTCCTTTGTCCCTGTTCATCGGCTATCACCACGCGGTCCGCCTCCTCAAGGCCTGGGATGCATTCCCTCAGTTGTTCCTGCTTGATCTCCAGTTCCGATGAGACCTTACGCAGAAGCTCATCCTCCGGCAGGTAGACGTGTCCTTCCTCCGATGCCTCACCAAGGACATACAGGATGCCGGCCTCCGCCCTGACCCTTGAGTTGGGATCTATCCCTAGGTTCTGGGCTATCCGGTCAGCGGTCTTGAACCCTATACCCGAGATGTCCGTCGCCAGCCTGTACGGGTTTTCTCTGAGGAGGGTCACGGCGTTTTGGCCGTAGGCTTTGTATATCTTGACGGCATATGCTGGGCTGACACCGTGGTCCTGGAGGAACAGCATAACATCGTGGACCTGTCTCTGTTCCTTCCATGCGTTCTTGATCCTCTCGACCCTCACAGGGCCGATCCCTTCGACCTCGGTGAGTCTCTCCGGCTCCTTCTCGATAATATCCAGGGTCTGCAGTTCGAAGTTCTGCACCAGGCGTCCGGCCATTATGGGACCTATGCCTTTTATTAGCCCCGACCCTAGGTACCTCTCTATCCCCGTCAGAGAAGCTGGTAGAACAGGGATGCAGGTCTCGACTTGGAACTGCTGACCAAACTTCTGGTTGGTGACCCATTTACCGGTCAGCTTGAGCGTTTCTCCGGGGTTGGTCGAGAGGAGGTTCCCTACGATAGTCACAGGATCCCTTCTGCCGTTGACCTCGAGCTTGGCCACTGTGTAGTTATTCTCTTCGTTGAAGTAGACGATCCTCTCCAGTATGCCTTGCATGGATGTGCTCCCATTTGAGCCAGTGTCTTGAGAGATCTTTCTGCCTTTGCGTTCTTGTCTCATCCTGTGAAGGATTCTATCATAGAGTGCAGAAACATGGATAGTCTTTGACTTGAATCAGCTAAAATCTACGCCTCCCCCCAGACTTCGCTGGGGAGAGGTGGCCCGCCGTAGGCGGGCAGTTAAAATTAGG
>JAGXOF010000108.1 GCA_023660035.1 Dehalococcoidia bacterium LH_S1 | reverse complement strand
CGCCCTATTGGCACTACGATTAACTTGCCATAAAGATGAAACATCCAGCGGATTGGCCTGAGCCTGGGCTGGCTGGTATCCAGATTTACGAATTTTCCGTCAGGCTTGAGAATCCTATGAAACTCTCGAAAGCACTTGAGTAAACCGTCCTCGTCAGAATTGAGCTCGCGACTGGCAAAGGACATGATAATAGCATCGAATAATTCATCCTGAAAGGGCAAATAACCGACATCCGCTAAGGTGAACTCAATGTGTTTTACTTGAGATTTCTGCATGGCCTTTGTCATCATCGGGAGGGAGAAATCTGCCACGACGATTCTGGTGCTGTCTTTTACCAGCCGAGAAAGGCACATAGCTATCTCTCCGGTCCCTCCACAGGCATCTAGCCACAGCGTTCCCCCCGCTGCTGCAGCGGCCCTGGCTGCTTTCCTGCGCCAGAGTATGTCTTGCCCGAAGGTCAATACATGGTTCAAGAATTCATAGGTCTGAGGGAGCTCAGCGAACATCCTGCGGATAGCTTGGCTCATAAATCAGTCCTCAGTCGACTTACAGCTAACGGTCAAGGTGTAGAAAACACGAGGGATCCTCGGCTAGATAGTCGCCATAATAGGCAAGAGCCCTCCCCCGGCAGCCGCCGCATATCTTTCTATATTTGCACTCACCACATCCCCCCTTTAGGGTATTCTCCCTATTCCTCAGATTGGCAAACACTTCGCTTTGTCGCCAGATTTCCTCAAAAGGAGCATCCCTTACATTCCCGGCGTTTACCGGCACAAATGGACATGGCCAGACATCTCCGTTGGCTTTGATGTAAACGAATCCTCGGCCTGCAGCACACCCATGGAATACATGCTCGGCAAGCTTAAGCCAGATGCCGTTTGATTTGCCATTCTGCTGCATCAAATAGGGCCAGTATTGGGGACCAGCAACCGGTTCAAAAATAGTGGAAATATCTCTTTGCTTCCGGGCCAGAGTCTCCATCAGCCATCTATTTTCTTCGGTCTTAAGGGTTTCTTCCTCAATGTTGCTTCCTCGCCCGACTGGCAACAACTGATACATTAGTCCTATCCCTGCCCCTTCATTATTCGCTAGCTCAATTAAGTCTTCAAGTTCGGAGAGGTTATATTTCATAGCAGCAATATTTATCTGCAGCAAAATGCCCGCCTTCTTAAGGGCATGTATGCCTCGCATGGCCCGTTCGAAGGCATCATTCCTTTGACGGATGTAATTATGGACATCGGGCTGCGTGGAATCGAGACCGACCGCTGCTGCAATGACGCCAGCATCTTTAAGCTTGAAGGCGACATCCTCAGTTATCAGAGTGCCATTGGTAGCAATAACATTTGTTAGGCTGGCCCTTTTGGAATGGTGTAGTAACTCAAATAGATCAGGGCGCATTAGGGGCTCGCCACCAGTATAGACTAGCATTCGGAATTCGCTTACCTTGGCAAACTCATCGATAAGCCTCTTGCCCTCGTTAGTTGTTAGTTCATCCCTAGCTGGTTTATCGCTTCGAGCATGACAATGAATGCAGCGCAGATTGCAGGCAGTTGTCACCTCCCAGGCTGGATGTGCCGGGAAACCGATGCAACCCATGCCGATAGCGCCGGCGGCTACAGGCAGAGTATTGTAGCTATACTTAAGGAGCCAGGAAGGAAACTTATTCCATCCAACCAAATTCTTGAAATAGAGCACGCTTGTCAATTGCTTTGCGATCAAAGTTGGGGGCCAAAATATTGACCTCAGTGGCCAGTTGAATATGGAAGGTTTTTGCATGATTTACTATATACCTATCAAGATGCCCAGGATGTAGATTAGAGAAGTGCCCAAGTTGACAACTATAGTCAAGCCACACATTTTCTCCAGTCGCTTCCTATCGAGATAATGCCTTTTGTACATCGATATAACCAACATTAGCGAAAGGATAAAAACGGGGAGATAAAAGAGGACAGTAATTAGGGGCAATCCATAGACTACTGACAAAGCAAGGCCAATCCAGGAGATGACCATCATGGTGATGTATATATATGCGGAGATATCCTTCCCAAACCTAACCACTAGATTCCTCTTCCCCTCAATCAGGTCGGCCGGGTAATCAGGGAACTCGTTTATAAGGATGACATTAAAAATAGCACAGGCAATGGGAAGGGAAATCCAGTGGACGATGCTATCGATGGTGCCGGTCTGTAGATAGAAGCCGACGGCCACCGGAAGCCATCCATAAGAGAAACCTATCATAATTTCCCCCATACCTCTTTTTACCCAACGTAGAGGCGGAGTGGAATAGAAAAAGCCGGCAATCATGCCGATAACTCCCAGAGGAATTGTCCAGGGGCCGGTTTTGTAATAGAACTGGAGCACAAGTCCAGCTACCCCTGCCATGGCCAGGGCAGAGTAACTTGCAATCTTTGCATGTCTGCGCGGCAGCAGCTTCTTCACCAGCGCCTGGGTGCCAGCGGAGAAGACGTTCCTCTCCATTTCGGCGGAGAGTTTATCCTCTTTGAAATCGTGGTACTCTCCAGCGTAATAGGTGGTAAGCATGATCAAGATAACAGCGGTGACGCTCCAGATAAATACAGGCCAGCTGAATATCCCTTGTATATGCCA
>JAGXOF010000107.1 GCA_023660035.1 Dehalococcoidia bacterium LH_S1 | reverse complement strand
GAAGGCTGGCACTCGCCCCAAGCCCCGCTGCACGCGGAACATGAATCTCCTCCAGATTGATAAGCGCTCCGCCTTTGTATCCTGTTTTGGCTCGAACAATGTTTGCTGTTTTTAGAACAGACTCTTCAAGTAAATCAGACCTGACGCCGCTAACCTCAGGGCATGTGAATTCCATATCGGCCGCAGGCTCAATAGTGATAACATCCGCGAGGCTTAAAGCCTGAAGGACACTGACGATCTCGTGATAACCATCATCACGCCTCCCTGTAACTTCAAGGCTCAGGTTTATCTTGGCATTAGCAAAGAGAGTGATCATTACACCCCTGTACTGCGCCATTTCGTGCTTGACACGGAATCCAGCTCCTCAGACTTCCTGGATCCCGGCTTTCGCCGGGATGACGGATATAGTATGATTCTTGCTGGATCTGTAAATCGTTTTCACGTTCCTTTGCCATTCTGCGTCTCTGCTCCGATCTGCCTAATTCGTAGAATTCTTTATGATTTTCAACTTTTAGTTTCCCCCAAACACAGCTTGGTAGACCTTTCCCCACTCCTCAAGGCTCAGGGTCTCAGCCCTTCTCTGCGGTGAAATGCCGGCCTTATTCAATAACGTAGCAGCCGTCGAGGGCGATATTGAAAGTCCGTTTGCAAGTGAATTTCGTAGCTGTTTCCTGGGAGTGCTGAAGCCAGCCTTGACCACACGGAAGAAATCCTCCGTATTGACATCCAGGGCAGGATGCTCATACATATCGATTTGGACTATGGCTGAGTCGACCTCAGGTGGAGGATAGAAGCTTTGCGGCTTCACATATGATACCACCATGGGCTTGCCATAGAGGGCTACACTGATGCTGAGGATACCATTCTTGCCTCCAGCAGCAACGATATTCTGAGCTATCTCCTTTTGCACCATCACTACCATGCGCCCAGGCTTCATTTCAGCCTCCAGGAAACGCCGGATTACTGCTGTGGCGATAAAGTACGGCAGGTTGGCCACTACCTTGTAGTTGCTGCTATCCGACCCAGATACTGAGCACACTATTCCAGCTATATTGATTCCCAGGACATCATCCTCAACGATGGTCACATTTGGCAAGTGACCAAGCCTCTGAGTAAGTATAGCGGATAGCTGAGGGTCTACCTCTATAGCGATGACCGCCTTCGCCGTTTCGACCAGCTCTTCGGTCAGTATTCCCAACCCCGGCCCCACCTCCACCACAACATCGTTCGAGCCCAACTCCGCCGCCGAAATCGACTTCGCGAGGACGTTCCTGTCAATAAGGAAATGCTGCCCCAACCCCTTTCTGGCGTGTAGCCCAAGCTGTCTCAACAAGCTCTTGGACCGGCCAAACATGGTTTGAGATTTCCCCGGCAATGGGGCATCTTCAGCGCGTGGCGAATTCGGGTTAGCGCTTCTGGTCATGCAAGATCGTCGTAAACCGGGTTTAAGCGGAGTGTAGCGGAGTTAGTAACAATAAGCAAAAGGGCCATGCACCCACCCTCGCTCCTCTCCCCTAGCTTGCCCTTGTCAGCCAGCTCAGACCAGGCAGCCCTGCGGCACCCAGAGTTCACTACTTACCGCTGCTTCCTCCCGGACCTGACGGGATTCATAGCTCTCTGCCGCACAGGACCCAATCTTCAACGCCGCTTAATAAAGGCAGTCCCAAAAGAGAAGGATCTCAGGTGGGAATTCAGTCCCGCTGTAGCGGGTTGCGGGTACAGGGCACCGCTAGTTCCCCACCTAGCACGACCCAAGTACAATGCTACGTGGGAATGTGATGTCTGTCAAGAGAAAATTCAGGATCGGTCTTGGGCTGAGGGTTTTGACCGAAGGGTATTTGGCCGACGTCGGCCCGCCATTTTCTAGCAAGCTTTACAAAGTCTCTTTGATTATTGAGGGGATATCCGGCGGACTCTCAGCAATGTGTACGCCTGCGTTTGCAAGCGCCTTCTTCTTCTCATCAGCTCGCCCGGCGCTTCCGGTAATGATAGCTCCGGCGTGGCCCATGCGCTGGCCAGGCGGCGCAGTGCTCCCCGCCACGAAAGCCACCACTGGCTTGGTCATCTTTTCTTTGATGAAAGCTGCCGCCCCTTGCTCGGCAGTGCCCCCTATTTCCCCGATGATTACTACCGCATCCGTCTGGGGATCTTGCTGGAAGAGTTCCAGGATATCCACAAAGGTACTCCCCACAATAGGATCGCCGCCAATTCCCACACAGGTTGACTGGCCAATGCCTTCCTCGGTTAGCATGGCGGCTACTTCATAGGTCAACGTGCCGCTCCGCGAGCAGATTCCCACTCTGCCCGGCGTAAAGGCCTCCCCCACCATAATACCCGCCTTGCACTTGCCTGGTGAAATAATGCCAGGGCAATTGGGGCCAATTAGTCTAATATCCTTATCTCTGATGTAATGGCGAACAGTCAGCATGTCCACCGTAGGGATAAATTCGGTAATACAAACGATAGGAGAAAGGCCAGCATCAGCCGCCTCCAAGATGGAATCGGCCGCGGCAGGGGCGGGAACAAATATTATACTGGCATTGGCCTCGGTCTCTCTGGCCGCTTCCTGGACGGTATTGATCACCGGAATCCTGTCCTGCCATAGCATGCCTCCCCGGCCGGGAGTGACGCCCGCCACCACGTTTGTGCCATAATCCAGGCATCCCTGGGTATGGAAAGTGCCCTCACCCCCTGTAATTCCTTGGACC
>JAGXOF010000106.1 GCA_023660035.1 Dehalococcoidia bacterium LH_S1 | reverse complement strand
GAACATCATCGAGTAGCGAGTGTTTCCTCTTTTCATTTCGCTTTTTCCGCTTCAATTCCTCCCATTTGGAGGTTACCTCATCTGTATTTGCTACCTGGGTATCGCCAAAGACGTGGGGGTGCCGTCTGATAAGCTTCTGGTTTATATGCCTCAGAACCTCTGCCGTATCGATTTCTCCTGCCTCTTCCGCGATCTGACAGTGTAGTCCGATCTGCAGAAGAAGGTCGCCGAGCTCCTCACAGAGCTTGTCTGTATTTTCATCATCAAGCGCCTGAAGCGCTTCGTAGGCCTCTTCTATTAGATAGGGCTTGAGTGATGAGTGGGTTTGTTCGCGGTCCCATGGGCATCCGTTTGGAGCACGCAGCCTGGCGATGATATTGCGGAAGGCGTCGAATGTTCCGAGGTCCTGTTCCATACAAGGGAAATTATAACCTCAAGCGGAGAAGATTGACAAGGGGGCTCAATAGCGCTTGTGCTCTGAATGCTTTATAATGGGTTCCGAAATGAAAGCGCTTCGAGTCGTGGCTGCGTGCCTATTTGTGGTCTGTTTCCCTTTATTACTCTTGAGCTCAAGTCTGATGATAATGGTGGGGAAGATTCATCTTTATGAATACGGATTCGACAAATATGACATCACTGATGTGACGGGACTGGAGCGGAGCGAGCTTATCAAGGGGGCAGAGGGCCTAATTAGCTACTTCAATGGCGAGGAGGATTCCCCGCAGGTGCAGGTTACAAAGGGTGGCAAGGAAATTGACCTTTTTAAACAGCGCGAGATCGCTCATTTGAGGGATGTGAAGGTACTGATAGAGATATTCCGCCTGGTTCTGTGGATAACCTTGGGCTATATCGTGATATACGCAATCGCCGGATTCGCTTTGAGGAAACGGGCTTTTTGGCCTTCGTTGTCACGAGTGGTACTGTCTGGCAGTGCGTTTACCCTGGCATTGTTTGCTTTTGTGGGCATATGGGCCCTTGTGGATTTCCAGGGGCTGTTCCTCAAGTTTCACCTTACAAGTTTCCAGAATGATCTGTGGATTCTGGACCCGTCCAGGCACTACTTGATTATGATGTTCCCCGAGGGTTTCTTCTGTGATGCGGCACTGTTTCTCGTTGGAGGGACCGTGATGGAGGCGGTGGTGTTGGGTGGGGCAGCAGCGACTTATCTTGTTCGGAGCCGGAAGGGCATATGAGGTCTCCTCCGCCTGTAGACACATTCCTTGGACGCTTTACAGGGAACTTTGCACTCGTAACTTCCCAGCTCCAGGACCTGTCTAATTGCCCCCGAGTCAGCCATCTCTTTGCACGGGTAGATGGATACTAGGATTTCCCTTTGCAAATCCCCCGACCCATTCGGGTTGTCCACCGAATCGTAGAAATAAAGGGTACCAAGCCTTACCATCTCCCTGCCCACGCTGTTGTATTGATAACACTCACATGCGCTGAAGGGTTGTGCCCCCTCAGGGATTCCCTCTGTTTCCCCGTGAACTTTCGCAGTCTTTCCACGGTATGTGCAGGGTTTCTGGTCCAGATGGGGACAAGGACGGATAAGCCCTTTAAAAGTGATGACCTGTGGCTTCTAATATCCCCTATCACAAGGTTTGGATTGGCTCTCAGTGCCTTTTGAATTTCCTCTAATTTATCCATATCAAGTGTAACGGCTTTAGAAAAACCGTACTTCCCACCTCATATCAAGACTGATATCCATTGCGGTTACGGAGTGTGTGAGAGCGCCTACTGATATGAAGTCGACCCCTGTCTCAGCAACCGCACGCACGTTATCCAGAGTAATTCCTCCGGAGGCTTCCGTTAAGGCTTGATCCTGTGCCAACTCCACCACGCGGTGCATGTCATCGAGTCCCATGTTATCTAGCAGGATGATGTCTACTCCTCCGTCCAGTGCATCTTGCGCCTGTTCGACGGTTTCGACCTCAACCTCGATTTTCAGATGTATAGGGGCATTTCGCCGTGTTTGTTGGATCACTTCCTTGAGGCCTACCTCTCCAGCTTGTGATGCAACTAGGTGGTTATCCTTGATAAGAACTCCGCTGCCCAGGTTGTGCCGATGCATGTGACCACCACCCGTAATTACGGCGTATCTCTCCAGGAGCCTCAATCCAGGCGTGGTCTTGCGAGTGTGGAGTATTCTCGCTTTTGTGCCGGAAACCGCCTCAACGTATTTTGCTGTCTCGGTGGCAACGCCGCTAAGGTGTTGCAAAAAGTTCAAAGCCGTTCTCTCCGCCTTGGGGATGCTCCCCGCACTTCCAGCCACTGTGGCGATCACATCCCCTTCGTGTACCCGTATGCCGTCGAGGATATGCCGTTCAAAGCTGAGAGAGGGATCAACCTGGCGGAAAACTACCTCTGCCACTTCTATTCCCGCTAACACCCCTTCTGACCGTGCCATCAGGTACCCCTGTGCTTTTACATCGGAAGATATTAGTGCCTCGGTTGTCACATCACTGTGGCCGAGATCCTCTTCCAGGGCGAAAGCTACTATTGGTTCAATCTGTAATTCAGATAATTCCATTAGCCTCCCTTCCGGAACACGATATGCTTTTCCCACTCCTCTGATCGCTGAGGGAAGTCGGTGCGGAAGTGAGCGCCTCTGCTTTCCTCTCGCATCAGGGCCGCCACAACGAGCAGTCGGCCGGTTATCACAGTGTTAGAGAGTTCATAGTAGGCGCGGTCGGTGGGCTGTTGTAGTGTCCCGTGCCAGGCAGCCAGGACACGTGCCGCTTCCCCGAGGTTCTCTTT
>JAGXOF010000105.1 GCA_023660035.1 Dehalococcoidia bacterium LH_S1 | reverse complement strand
ATCTTCAGCAGTAGTTGTAGGTAGCCATAAACTGAGAGATTTAGCTCAAAATTACAATGAATATGTCTATCTTATACCAAGTTCCATAGATTTGGATTATTATAAGCCAATCAGAACTAAAAGTTCCGGTTACATTACTTTGGGCTGGGTAGGAAACGGAAGAGTCTATAAAGATGATCTGCAAATGCTTATCGAGCCCCTTAAAAAAATAGGTCAAAAATACAACAACATAAGGTTGGTTCTCGTGGGTGCCTTAGGTCAAGAAGAAATTCATCAAAAATTTAGCATGTTGAAGGATATAGAGGTTAAAATTGTGAATTCAATAGACTGGGCAGATCCTGTCGCAGTTCCCTCAGCAATCTCTGATTTTGATATCGGGTTATATCCTCTTCTTAATAATGAATATAACCAGTATAAATGTGGATTTAAAGCTTTGGAGTATATGGCTATGGAAGTTCCTGTGGTAGCAAGTCCTGTAGGTGAGAATACGTTTATAGTTGAGAACGGGAAAGATGGGTTTTTAGCCTCAAATGAGAGCGAATGGATAGGAAATCTTTCTTATCTAATTGAGAACAAAAGCATTCGAAAAAGAATGGGAAAGATAGCAAGAAAGAAAGTTAAAGAAAATTACTCACTAGAAGTTTATGCAAACAAATTAATAGTAGTTTTTGAGAAAATAGAAGGTTGGTAATATCTATGAAAATAAGCTTTGTAGAACCGCATCTTGAGCTATACGGAGGCATTAGAAGAATACTTGAGCTTGCCAACCGACTTACTAAGAGAGGTCATGGTATCAGGAATTATGGGATGTGGAAATTGAAGTTAGAGAGATCTGAAGTGGAATTATGAGGGATAACATGAAGAAAAGAATAGTAGTATATACAGCTATTTTTGGTGACTACGATGTCTTGCTGGAGCCTAAGTGTAAGTCGGAGAATTGTGACTATATTTGTTTTACTGATAATCCAAAGTTAAGGACGAAGACTTGGAAACTTGCTCGATTACCGAGCGAAGGGCTATCACCAGCTCTCCAGAATAGGAAAGTGAAAATCTGTCCACATTTGTATTTTCCAAATTATGAATACAGTGTCTATGTGGATGGCAATATTGAAATCATCGGTCATATGGAGGAATTAGTAGATAAATACTTAAAAGAGCACTATATGGCATGCACCAAACATCAAGAGCGTGATTGTATTTACCAAGAAGCAGAGGTGTGTATTGAGCTTGGGTTGGATAATTCGCAGCGTGTTAGGCAGCAGATGGCTAAGTACAATCAAGCTGGGTATCCAAAATACTATGGATTAACTGACAACAGCATTTTATTACGGAGACATAATGAACCGCTGATAAAGCAAGTTATGGAGGATTGGTGGAATGAGATCGAGAGGGGATCTAAAAGGGATCAACTGAGCTTCGGGTTTGTTGCATGGAAACATGGTCTTAAATATGCTTTAATGGAGGAAAATGCTCGAATTCCAAACGAGTATTTTCGGATACACCCACACAAAATCCGCGGTATTAGTAATTCGTTGTGGAAGATTTGGGTTTATATTAGGGTGAATCGTGATAAGAGTGTTATACACGCTTTGTTTTTCCATATTTTAAAGACGTTGGGTCGCTTTGTGGTAGTAGTATGGAGAAAAGTGTCCAGCAGATGGAAAGGTATCCATGGGGAAGAATATAGCAAGTAGGGCAATTGAAATCCTTAAGGAAGAAGGCATGAAGGAGTTCTTGAGGAAGACTCTAGCTTATATGGTAAGAAGAGCAGAATTCCTTATTCTTCCTTACGCCCTGCTTAAAATTAAACATTTAGATAGAGATTGCAGCTTAAACGAGCTCCTTGATTTTGTTTTTAATGACCTTGCAAGCTTAATTAAGCCCTCTCAAATTCGGAGTGAGATTTCAGAGCTTCTAAATATCGTAGGTGAAATAAAACCTAGAGTAATCCTGGAAATAGGGACAGCTAAGGGCGGGACCATGTTCCTTTTCTCCCGCACAGCTTCTAAGGATGCAACTATAATAAGCGCTGATTTGCCGAGGGGGATGTTTGGTGGAGGTTATTCTAATTGGAGAAAATCTTTGTATAAATCATTTGCCTTATCAAGCCAAAAAATCTATCTATTTAGGATGGATTCACACAAAAAGGAGTCTTTAGAGCAAGTTAGAGCTATTCTGGGTGAGGAAAGGCTTGATTTTCTATTTGTAGATGGAGATCACTCATATGAAGGAGTTAAAAAGGACTTCGAGATGTATAGTCCTTTGGTTAGGCAAGGTGGCATAGTAGCTTTTCATGACATAGTTCCTGGACCAACTGAAAACGTTGGAGAAGTTCCACAGTTTTGGAGGGAAATTAAGGAATTTTATGGAGGCAAAGAAGTAGTGGAGGATTGGGAACAAGGAGGATATGGAATAGGCATCATTATCTCTAAAGTAAAAAAACAGTGAATAATATAGCAATCATCGTTATCAGCTGGAATGGCTGGCGGGATAGGATTAAGTGTTTAGAGTTGCGTCACTACAAACTCAATGTTAAGAATGAAAATGCCTAAAGTATTAGTTACCGGTGGAGCAGGATTTATTGGCTCCAATTTGTGCGATAGGCTTTTAGAAGAGGGTTACAGGGTAATTTGCCTTGATAATTTTAATGATTTCTACGACCCTAGGGTTAAGGAAGAAAACATTGAGAACGCATTAAAACACGATAATTTTACCCTCATAAGGGGCGACATTCTTGATATGCAACTTCTTGAAGAACTCTCACGACTGTTTTCAGATCGTCGGTCCAAACAAGAGAAAAATG
>JAGXOF010000104.1 GCA_023660035.1 Dehalococcoidia bacterium LH_S1 | reverse complement strand
CATGTATCACACTGAACGTCAAGTAATTTGACATTCTCGAGGGCGCCTAGTATATCCACCAAACGTTAAGCGAAATCGCCTGCTGAAAGTGACTGATAAATCACTTTAATGAGAATGAAAATCAATCCCAACAATGGCTACGATCTCCTCAATATGTTCTCGCCTGGATGCTATCCTCATTTGGTCAGAGGCATCATCGGGAAGATGGGGGCCCACCAAGCTCTACGGCAGGGCGGAGTGCTTTATATCATGGACTATAATGAGTTTGACTTTTGAGGGAAATTGATTGAACAGGTAAATAAGCCTGATGTAGAAGCAGGGAGAAAGGGGGTGACATTCATGGAGTTTAAGGAGGGTCATAAAATCCCGCACAGTGAGATCGAAGCTCAGGGTTTTCATGAGTTACAAAACCTTGGCAACAACATCATCGTAACAAGAGGTGAGGAGAGGCTATTGTACAATCCTTAGGAAGAGGAAATAAAGTACGTGTTTAAAACTCTGCGGTCAGGCCACTGTTCGTGAAGGCTACCGTTGCTGGATCAGGTGGAAAACTAGTGGCGATGTCCGGTAAAGGAGGCATGTTAATATGGCCTATGATATGGCCCTAAAAGACGCAATAGATAAATTCAGGGAACTTAGCGCTTATGAGGTGACTGCTAACAGCGGAGTTGGGTTCATGGAGGGGAAGTTCAAGGTTGATTTCTTTAGCCGCACCTTCTTTGTCAGCCAGCCCGGGGTCGAGGTGACAGAGGAGGGAAAAGCGGAGGGCTCTCCCTCGAGGCAGCTTCAGGCACTTTTGCTTCACTATTTAACACAGGCGGATGGCACTCCGGTAGCCAACGAATGGGTGGCCTACCGAAGCCTGCCTGGAGCCGCCTTGTTCCAGGGACGATTTATGAATATGGCTATCAATCCGCTTCTCAAGGCATATGGAAACGACATCGAAGGGTTTAAACAGCGTGCCATGTCACTGGGTGGCGAACCTGTAGACCTTATGGGCGATGCCTCTTTCCGCTGGCAAGCTCTCCCGAGGGTCCCGATGGCATGTTCCCTTTCCCTCGGGGATGATGAAGTTCCATCTTCTATTACCCTGCTCTTCGATGCCGCAGCCTCCTCATATTTGCCTATAGAGGACCTGTCCGAGCTGGGCAGATATGTTGCCGGAACCACCAACGAGGAATGGTGAGAGATCTGTAGCGCTCGCGCGAGCAAGGAGTTGTGCAATGGGCATTCGCGACGCGCCGATTAGCCATCATTAATAGGCATCTGTCGTTCTATTTGACAAAGGAGCCGGTCAGGGTGTATTATCAGCCATCTACTGAGCTTGTCAGAAAAGCAGGAGCATTTTGCTCCGAAGGAGGTTGGAATGATCCTGGGCGACATCCTCCGCTTGAACGCGGCTAATTTCCCTCGCAGAGGTGGCGCTGGTTTATAGGGATACCAGACTGACATATTCCGAACTCAACCAGCGAGCGAACGGATTGGCGAATGCCCTGCTGTGCATCGGAGTGAACCGGGGAGACAGGGTAGCAATATTATCTCATAACTGTTCTCAGTACGTGGAAACATATTTCGCTACCGCCAAGGTCGGGGTGCCCATCGTTCCCCTCAATACAAACCTCGATGCAGACGGAACGGCGTATATCATAAACGACTCCGGGGCAAATACACTTATTTTTGCAGACAAATATCTGGACATGGTCAATGAGTTGCGCCCCAGGCTGGAGACAGTGAAGCATTATATAGCCATAGGTAACGTAGAAGGTGCTGAGCCATATGAAGAGCTTGTTGCAAACCATCCGAAGGATGAGCCGGAGGTATCTGTAGATGAGGATGACATTGCCTGGATGCTTTATACCAGTGGAACCACAGGCCGCCCGAAGGGCGTGATGCTCAGCCACAAGAGCCAGATCGCTGACTCCGCGAATACCATACTGAGCTGCTACCCAATAAGTCGAAATGATGTTCACCTGAGCCTGCTCCCCATGTTTCATATCGGCGGCATGTGGCATATGAGATGCCACTTCTACATGGGCAGCACAAATGTAATCATGGATACATTGGACCCTAAGACCGTGTTGGAGACCATTGAGCAGGAAAGGGTTAGCACTACGTGTATCGTGCCTCCGATGGCAGTTCTGGTAATAAATTGCCCTGATGTAGATAAGTATGACGTTAGCAGTGAGGTAAAACTCCTAAACGAGGAAGGGGAGGACTGTGGAGTGGGAGAAGCCGGGGAGATATTGGCGAGGGGGACAATATAATGACGGGTTACTGGAATATGCCACAGGACACTGCCAAGGCACTGAAGGACGAATTCCTTCACACCGGTGACCTGGCAAGCAGGGATGAAGAAGGATACTTCTACTTTACAGGGAGGAAGAAAGACACGATTAAGAGCGGCTACAACGTAGTGTACTCACCGGAAGTGGAGGATGTCATTTCCATGCATCCTGCGGTGTTGGAGGTAGCTGTGATAGGAGTGTCCAACTAGGAACTTGGAGAGGCAGTCAAGGCGGTTATGGTGCTCAAGGAAGGTCAGGGCATTACCAAGGAAGAGATGATTGACTGGTGTAGCTGCAAGATGGAGGTGTACAAGATACCGAAGTCATTTGACTTTGTTGATAGCCTGCCGAAGAATCCGGGAGGGAAGGTGCTGAAGACTGTTTTGAGGGAGAGATATTCCAAATAGACCCTGGTGTGTCATCCCAGTGCACGGAAAAGACATTGGCTTGACTGCTCTTCTGTTCAGGATTCGCCTCAACGGAAAACCCTTAAAATATGCGGAGGCTGAGATACATAGGTAACACTCATGGTATGGTTAGTAATAATACTA
>JAGXOF010000103.1 GCA_023660035.1 Dehalococcoidia bacterium LH_S1 | reverse complement strand
TTTTGCAGGCTACCATGCACCTTATTGCCCTGTCCAGTTTTCAGGGAGTATTATAAACATTACAAAACTTTGGAGAATGCATATCACAATGCCAGCAGATAACAGCGTGTTTACGATTCGCTTCACTCACCCAAATGCCTTCGGCACTTCGCAAACGCGCAAACCGTTACACGCAATCTGCCTAGGGGGTCGCCTTTTGGAAAGATTAATAAAGGCTCTTTCATCGTTAAGTGTTGATCCCATTTTGGCTGTGCCTATGTAGGAAGGAGCAAAGCAGAGACAGCTGAAGTTGCCAACAGCTAATGCGAAAAGATGCTTTGTAAAACTTAGACCGGGAATATCAGGGAGAGATAGCTAAAGTCAATTACCAGGTATCTATATCATAATTTGGCCCTGTTTTTCAACAAAGTTACCAAATCTTCGAAGATTCGGTCGAAGTATTTAACTTTAGAGCTTTCCCAAGATGCTCCAAAGTCATCCCTCAAAATGTAAACGCCGTCGAGTTCATATTCTGATATCACCCTGTTCCTGTGCATACCTTGATATCGTTCACGTCCCTCTTTCAGAATAAAATTGTCGTCATTATCAGTTGTGGCCAGAAATACTTGTATGCCTTTCGTTATATCTGAGGAAAGCAAGGCTAACTTCCAGTAGCACGATTGAGCTATTCTTTCTCTTAAGCTGGTCTTACAAGACACAATAGCCAATACTTCAGATTCCCATGGACGTTTGAAGTTATGCCACACAATGATTGAGTCTAAATCAGGCAACAGTAGAAAATCACCATACTTTACAGCAAGTTTCCGCATAATGATTTGGTCATGTTTAGCCTGACCTTCAGTTAAGACATTAAGGCCTTGAAACTCTTGATTTTCTCGCTTCAAGGAATTTGTGTAGCCCACAAGTATGGCATGAATAAGTGCTTGGAACCTATTGCCAATGTATGAATTCCAAGACTGTTGGCCTAACTCTTCCACGTATTTGTCCTTTGAGTTCTTGATGTAGCCCCAGAACTCATTAGAGGAAACCTTGCCTGCTTTAATGTCTTCAATTAACGCTTTGAGATCTTGTTTTGGGTTGCTCATTATCGTTCTCTTGCATAATAGGTCCATTCGACTTTACGATCTTTCTCAGGTCTTTTCCCATAGCTTGGACTTTTGCTCACTATGATTAAGTACTTGAACCCCCTCAAATAAAAATTTAGCCGCCTTGCTCTGTTTAACCATAGCCCTGTATTAGAAGACTGGCCTCTGCGTAAAACACATATAATATCTAGGGGCTCAAAGTATTGACACAATCTGGTATAAATCTCGAAACCCACAGGAGTAAATTTCCTTTTTACCCATTGGTCTCCTATAAGCCACCCAAGTGCCTTTCCTTCTTTCAGTATTCGATGTGACTCTTTCATGACTTTCTCTAACTCACCATAAAATTCATCTGATTCACTAGAGATACCGCCTATGTTACTAGGGTGAGTATTGTAACTAACATTGTTCCCATATGGAGAGTCAATGAAAACCATGTCTGCACACTTATCTTCAAGCGGTATTGACCTAGCATCATTTTGGATTACTTCTGGATGCGCAGGAGCAATGTCATACCCTATAGCCCTTCTTTTTTCGGCCTTACAGACATCGATGGTAGTACCACTGCCGCACATGGGGTCAACGACCAAATCACCAGGCTTAGTATATCTCCAAAGCATGTTGTAAATGATCAGGGCAGGAGTTACCCCCGGATACCTGTTATTACCTTTTGGGGTAGAGCCATAACTCTGCTTTGGGAAATCCCAGAAAGTTGTGGGTTCTACAAGAGGGATTTCAGTTTCAACATCTACTTTATGTATGGAATCCCTTATTCTCTGCTTTTCTTGGGTGATTAGCTCTCTCGTATTATGTGAATCGGATCGGTCAATCGAAGCTAAGCGACTCTGCTGAGGCATAAATAAATCTAGAAAATCCCCTAAGCGCTCCCCGAATAAAGGGGTATTCCTCTTTATTCCTCGTTTCTGTAGCAGGCTTTTAGCATTTGTCAAGCTAGTCATTTGTCCAAGGGGTTGAACTTGTACCTGATACGGGTACTTTCCGTTAAATACATTTGGTTGAATATTAAATCCACCGTCTGAAGTTGCCTTAAATACCCCATGCAACATATTCGTTTCTACGTTGTTAAGGAAGAGAAGGTCTCCTTGCCTGATTCTAACTACAATTGGACCATATACCTGGTCTGTACAGAATAATAGTCTATTTAGACACTCATATTCACTCTTTTGTGTACATGCGAAAATGAAACCACGTATTGCTGTGTATCCGCCTCCGCTTTCGTTCTGAGATGGGTGCAAACTGGTCGTACTTCCGCGACATACAGTATTTTTTAAGCTGTTTACATTGTCTTGCAATCTTAACCTCCCCTTTGCACCTGCAGCGCTAATATTGAACTCGAACACTTGAACAGGATTGAACAACCTTTAATAACATTATACAACGACGTAAAAGACCCATTTTGCAGGACAGGCAGGTTTTTAATTGAAAGCTTCAGGTATCTAGGCCTAAGAATAAAGCCAGAGCTAAAGTTAGAAAATCAGTTAAAGAATCCTCCGTATCTTTCGGAAAACACGATTAAACAGAAATGATTTTCCCTTCCTTCCTTAATCTCCCCCTTTCCCTTCCAAAAATTTGGCAGCTCTCTTCATCAATTCCCAAAACGGAAACCCCGGTTAAAAATTTCTGGAGGGCCTTTTCATTTCCAGGGGGATCAGTGGAATAGTAAATTCCCGCATAAAGTTCAGCCAGGGAAATAACACTCAAAGCTAAACCCTCGGGGGCTAAATCTTCTAATTTTCGGACCACGCGATCTACATTG
>JAGXOF010000102.1 GCA_023660035.1 Dehalococcoidia bacterium LH_S1 | reverse complement strand
CATCATATCATATTTGGATATTATCTGTCTATTTATTAGTCTGATAAGACACTAGGGGAATGCGTGTCAATGGGCCGGGTAACGAGCATTACTCCCTGCTCCCACAACATGTTACCGTCAGGGTCTATTTTCTGTGCATAAATCTCATCCCCCTGCCAAACGATAAAAGCACCTTGCGGTGCATTGGTCACTATATTAAAGCAGTCTCTGCACTTTATCTTCCCGAGCTTCTGGACTTCACTCTCTTCTCCATCGGGACCTATTGTTTTAACATGCAGACAGGAATTATCTGACCAGGCAATAACAGCTCCACCTGCGCCATCGCTTACCATCGCCAAATGGGGTTCGTAAACCAGTTTGTTTCGCCACAAGAGTTTGCCTTTGGAATCTATCCTCGCAATATATACTGCGAATTCACGCCCATCATGATCTTCTTGCGTGTTCCAGAGGGCAATTGCACCCCCGGAACCATCACCTGCTATTTGCATAGGTGGAAAAGGGGGCTCAAAACCCCTTCGCATAAATTGATAACCATTACCTATACGCGTGCCTTCTTCTCCCCATAGAGTCCCACCATCAGGACTTAGCTTCTGCACATGGAAATCTACCTTGCCCTCATCCTTGGCAACTTCATAGGCCACTATGGCACCACCTGACCCATCCGTTGTTACAGCAGGATAGTGAAGAAATGCCTGCTGCACGTTGCAACCAGCGCTGAACAGGGCTCCCACGATGAAAAGTAATACAAGAATAAGTGGTATCTTAGTAATCCACGTACTCATATGACCTCCCATATGATTAATGGAATATTAGTCGTTAGCCCATTTTTAGATAGGGGGACAGTTTGTCCAAGCCTCTTGAAGCAAGAGCTTCCAGCATCTGAAGATACAAACTGGCCCGTTGTTAATACTAAGGATATGACCGCTCTTTTTGCTTTGTCAATATCCCAAATAGCTTCAAGGCGTTTAGAAGGTTAGCGGCTTAGCAATATAGCAATCTGGCGGCTCAGCTTTTTAGAGGTGGAGCAGGTTAGTAAGTCAGAGGGGATCTTTTAGCCAATCATGTAACATGAGACATACGATGGTAGTAAAGTGTTGTTCTTCAGGGGTGCTAAATAAGATAAAAAGGGAGCAAATGAGGGAAATTCAGTCTCTTGCTATGGACTGCAGGTTGATGAAGGTGAGGTGAATATATCTGCCATGATAGAAGCCATTTATTCATGGCTCACAACCTTGAGACTGGTTGCACCAAAGGAGACCTGTATCTGGATTAGATGCTGCTCAGGCGCGGATCATTGTTGTTCATCAAACACACACTGGCAGTTATCATTGAGGCTGTCTCTTCCCCTGTATAATCCTCTATCATATCAGCGACAGTACCTCTTGGCCCAATGCCTCGCTGCATACGGCCAGCCAAAAAACCTAGCCACTCCATTTGCCACGCCTCCATGTCTGCCCTCCAACTCTCGTTGACATCGATGGCTACCCATACTCTCATCCAGTCCCCTTTTATCCCCTTGGCATTCTTACAATTCCATTATAGGGAATCTAGCCTATTACACACAAGAGGCACTTGATAATATCCAAAGTTTCATTATTACATAACTCTCTACCCTACAAAATTACATTGACATGTTGCCCCTCACAAGAAAAGCCAGGAAGCCCGCAATTCAGATGGGGGTAGACCCTCAATCTTCCCTCTCTCTTCCAAATGACTCGCAGATATCGCTCAAGCAACACATCCGACAAAGCGGTGCCTTCTTACACGTTACCTTGCCATGCCACACGAAGAGTGCATGGTATTCGTTGAATAATTTCTCATCGTGGGGCAAGTTTTCCATGAAAAGAGGTTGCAGCCCAGCATAGTCCCCTTTGCCTGAACTGAGGCCCAGCCGTTTCATGATACGGTGCGTGTAGGCATCGATAACAAATATCGGCTTTCGAGCAGCATAGAGAATTATGGAGTCAGCCGTCTCCGCCCCAATACCATAGATCGAGAGGAGTTCATCTCGCAAATCCGGAATGTCGTGGGCAAACATCCTGTCCAGTGAATTTTCATAGCGATCTCCCAGCCGATTGACAAAGGCTTTTAGCTTGCGGGCCTTAACGTTGAAATAACCGGAGGGACGAATGAGATCAGCTAGCTTGTCAACAGGGATCTGACGCATGGCAACCGGATTGAGAGCATCTTCACTCTTGAGATTGTTGATGGCGCTTTCCACATTTATCCAGGCCGCCGACTGCGTAAGTATTGCTCCTACAACCACCTCAAAGGAATCTTCGGCCGGCCACCAGTGTTGAGGCCCGTAGTGCTCAAAGAGGCGCTGATAGATCTGCTCAAGTGTTTGCGAGAGTGTCATTTCGAGATTTTGGGAATCCAGTCAGGGTACTTTGCATCAGGGATCGAATCAGCAGGCACATATGGCTTTATATCCAGAATGGGGGACCCATCGATCGCGTCAAGTCCGACTACCTTGAGCAAGTTATCACACCGTTCCTCAAGCCTGACTACCTTGAGGCCAAGGGGGTTGGGGTGGTGGGGGGCACGGGTGCTCAACACACCAGACAAAGGAAGGTCATTCCTACCTTGTGGGTGAACCTTCCTTGGAAAGCCACCCTTAGACTGGTGAATCAGGAAAAGAACGATAACGTGGGAAAAGCCCTCCAGACCCTCCACACACTCCGTCAGGTCAGGATCAATAACCAAATCAGAGATTACCTTATCCCACTCACGAAGATGGGGTTCTTTAACGTCATTCCTGACATGCCCGATAGGCCTCAAAGATATGTTCTCATCCGTGCTCATAGGTGTCTTGATTGTACCAACAGGGCATAAACAAAACAACCCCAGGCTGTCCAAAAAGTCCGGTAGAGAGGTAGCTGGTGGCAGGGCAAGTAAGGT
>JAGXOF010000101.1 GCA_023660035.1 Dehalococcoidia bacterium LH_S1 | reverse complement strand
TCACCTGCGGCACTACGATGCACTTATGGTTTCCCTGGCGGTGGATGCGGGGTTGGGCGAACTGGGCCGGATGGGGTATCTCATTACAAAGGATTTTGGCCCGAGGGTCAGACTGAGTGCTGTGACTACTGATTTGCCACTTGTGCCCGATGAACCGGTAGACATCGGGGTGGAGGATTTTTGTAAGGTGTGCGAGAAATGTGCGGACTCTTGTCCTGCAAATTCAATTCCTACAGGGGACCGGGAAGAGGTCAATGGCACCCTCCGGTGGAAGATAAACGAGCAGAGCTGCTTTGCCTATTGGGGAAAGATAGGAACGGATTGCAACATCTGCATGAGAGTATGCCCGTGGAGTCATCCCAGGACGCTTCCTCATAGGCTGATCAGAGCGATGATTGCCAGGAATTCGCTCTCAAAACGGCTGTTTTCGATCCTGGATGACGTCTTTTATGGAAAGAGGCCAAACCTAAAGACGGACCTGAATGGGCCCGGTTTAATGAGAGACAATAGCACTCAGGGGTGACATTCCGGACTTGATCTGGAATCTCCATAGCATGGCATAGTTGGTATCCATTTAAGTTTTGGCCATTTAGATTTCAATATTGTTTAGAATTTCGTGCTTCGGATTTCGAGCTTGATCCGCCTGCAGCAGGTGGAGCTTGTGATTTGGTCATTGGAATTTCACGGATGGCTGGCGCGGTCGGGTCAGGCTTAAAAGGGCAAGAGATATGTCAGTACAGCGATATTTCCTTAATTGGGATGTCCCTTTAGCACAGGCGGTAACTGATTTCCTGCTGCCCTCGCGTATTTCTGGTACAGTTGATCTGGGCAAGGAGCTTGTCGTTGTGCCTACGCGCCAGGCTGGACGTCGCCTCAGGGAGATGCTGGCACTGCAGTGCAGTCGCTGGGATGCCGCGCTCCTCTCTCCGCATGTGGTGACACCGACCTATTTCCTGTATCCCGATGATGAGACCAAGAACGTGGCCAGCCAGACGGATGTGACGGCTGTCTGGACCCAGGTGTTGATGGAATCTGAACTCGGAGAGTATGAGTCAATTTTCCCCGCACGGGCACCGGAACAGGACTTTAACTGGGCCATATACACTGGTGAGATGATCCAGAGGCTGCGTGATACCCTGGCGGATGGAGGTTATCGTATTGCTGATGTTTACAGGGATATGTCAAGCATGCTGGAGGAACTGGATCGCTGGCGTGACCTCTCCAAACTGGAAGAGGCATACCTGAAACGGCTGGAAGAAGGGGGCAAGCAGGACCCTGCTGACTTCATGATCAGGCGAGCGGAGAATCCACCTGTCCCCGAGGGGGTTGAAAGGATCGTCGTGGCTGCAGTGCCTGATCCGACCCCGCTGATGGTCAAGGCACTTGACCGCCTTGCCGAGCAGGTGCCTGTTGCAATACTTGTCCACGCTCCTGAGTCGCTGGCGGACCGCTTCGACAAGTGGGGTTGCCCAATCCCCGAAAGATGGCAGTTACCCCCCATTGATATCCCGCAGCCGGAGAGCAACCTCGTTTTGGCCGGCTCGCCGTCATCGCAAAGCCGGAAGGTGCTGGAGATAATGGCCTCGGAAAGCCAGCGCTTCGGCCCTGCCGATATCGCTGTCGGTGTCCCGGACAAGGAAGTGGCACCTTTCCTGGAAGCTGACTTGACTGAGAGGGGGCTGTCTCCCTTCGATCCGGCGGGGAAGGGGCTAAGCGAACATCCGCTGTACCAGTTCCTGGAGATGTTTCAATCCCTGGTCGCCGATGGTTCCTGCATGGCGTTTACCCGGTTCCTGCGAAATGCCGATGTCCTCAATTTTCTCCGGGATAAATATAATCTGTCGCCGTTTCATGTGCTGAGGGAAGTCGATGATTTCAAGAACGAGCATTTGCCTCAGGACCTGGACGACATCGGGGATCATCTGGATCGAACGGATAAAGGATTTGCGAATCTGAAAGAGGCCTTTACTTTTATCCAGCGGATAATCAGTGATTTCCAGAGTAATGATATAGAGGCCTCGCTGCGCTCCCTTTTGCAGGTTGTTTACGAGACCCGAATGATTACCCCGGATAATATCGAGGGCAGGTATTTTATGGAGGCGGCGAAGCTGATTGACAATGGCATCCGGGAGATGGAAAGCGACTGCGTTAAGGCGGCCGGCTTCGAAAACAGGCATGCCCTTGCTCTCCTGCTACACAGGTTGCAGAGGGAGCAATACTACCCGGCCCGCGAAAGCTCTCTCATCGACCTTGAGGGCTGGCTTGAGTTGCCATGGGATGATGCTCCTCTCCTTGTTATAACCGGCATGAATGAGGGCTCGGTGCCGGACAGCCAGATGAGCGATGTCTTTCTCCCCGATTCCCTGCGGGCTCTGCTTAACATAAGAGACGATACAAGACGCGTTGCGAGGGATGCCTATCTTATGTCGGAACTCGTAGAGGCGCGGAAGAACGATGGAAGGACTTGTTTTATTGCTGGCAAGACTAATAGCAGAGGAGATCCCTTAACTCCCTCGCGACTGCTATTTCGCTGCAGGGATGACGAATTGCCCGACCGTGCTCGACGCCTCTTCGGCGATCCGGAGGAGACCCAGGCTAATTATGCGCCTACTATCAGCTTCCAATTGAAAGCTGCTCCTCCCCACCCCACCCCCCAACCCGATCTGCGCCGCATATCCGTTACACAGTTCAGAGACTACCTCCAGTGTCCCTTCCGCTTCTACTTGAAGCACGTCCTGAGGATGGAGTCCTACGAGGAAAAGAGCGAGATGGATGCGCTGGACTTCGGCATACTCGTGCACCATGCGCTGCGCCGCATGGCCAAAAGCGATATGCAAAGGTGTGGGCGTGTAAATGAGTTGAGCGACTTCCTCTGCTCCGAGGCAGAGGACTGGAGGGCCGGACGCTTCGGGAACTCTATCCCGCTTCAGGTCGGTGCCCAGCTTGATGCTGCCAAAAACCGCCTCCGTGCAGCGGCCCGCAAGCAGGTGGAACTGGTGAAGGAGGGCTGGGAG
>JAGXOF010000100.1 GCA_023660035.1 Dehalococcoidia bacterium LH_S1 | reverse complement strand
AGGGGGAGACCGGCCTATCCACAGCCTTTGATATGCCTACCTTAATGGGATATGATACTGATTCCCCAAAAGCAGCAGGGGAATGTGGCAGATGCGGTGTTGCCATCGACACATTAAAGGATATGGAATTACTCTTTGATGGCCTTCCTATTGACAAGATTACTACCTCTATGACCATAAACCCGCCAGCACCAGTAATATGGGCAATGTATGTTGCAATGGCAGAAAAAAGAGGGATACCCAGAGAAATAATAGGCGGAACCATACAAAACGATATGCTCAAGGAATTCATTGCACAAAAGACATTCATGTGCCCTCCAAAACCCTCTATGAGGCTTATTACCGACACTGTTGAATTTGGCACAAAAGAGGTGCCCAGATGGAATCCCATAAGTATAAGCGGCTATCACATCAGGGAGGCTGGATCTACTGCCGTTCAGGAACTTGCCTTTACTTTAGAAGATGGTATCGCCTATGTAGAGGCTGCTCTCGAAAGGGGTCTTGATGTTGATTCCTTTGCCCCGCGACTCTCATTTTTCTTTAATTCACACCTTGACTTTTTTGAAGAGATTGCAAAATATAGGGCAGCGAGAAGGATGTGGGCAAAAATCATGTCTGAGAGGTTTAAGGCAAAAGATCAGCGCTCAATGTGGCTCAGATTTCATACACAAACCGCTGGTTGTTCTCTTACTGCCCAACAGCCAAATAACAATGTAATCAGAACTGCCCTTGAGGCCCTGGCAGCTGTGCTTGGAGGAACACAATCACTGCATACTAATTCTCTGGATGAGGTTCTGTCATTGCCTAGTAAAGAGGCAGCCACCATTGCTCTCCGCACACAGCAGGTAATTGCAGAAGAATCAGGGGTGGCAAATACCATTGATCCCCTGGGAGGATCATTTTATGTCGAACGTCTAACAAAAGATATGGAAGAAGAGGCCTTTGAATATATCAAAAAGATTGATGACATGGGGGGAATGGTAGCGGCAATAGAGAGAAACTATCCGCAATCAGAGATAGCGGATGCAGCCTATAAGTATCAGAAGCAGATAGACAGCGAAGAAAAGACGGTAGTCGGTGTAAACAAATATATGACTGAAGAAGAACTTCCTGTACAGACCCTTCAAGTAGAGGCAGAATTAGAAGAAAAACAGTTACAATGGACAAATCAGGTTAAGGATACAAGGGACAATAAAAAGGTAAATAATGCATTGGAGAAATTAGGTGAAGCCGCTCAACGAGATGATAATCTCATGCATCCCATTATAGATGCAGTCAAAGAATATGCTACTGAGCAAGAGATTTGTGACGTGTTCAGGAAGGTATTCGGAGAATACCGAGATCCCGGTGTTTATTAAAGAAATCGCCTAATTTCCTATTCCGACGGACAATAAACAACAGACAACAAACATTTGCGAGGAATATCGCATGAATCAAAAAAGGAAAATTAGGATTTTAGTAGCAAAACCAGGTTTGGATGGTCATGATAGAGGCGCCAGAATTATTGCCAGGACCTATAGGGATGCTGGGTTTGAGGTTGTTTATTCCGGGCTCCATCAAACCCCTGAAGAGGTAGTGCAGGCTGCGATCCAGGAAGATGTGGATATGATAGGATTATCTTCCTTAGCTGGCGCCCATATGTATCTCTTTCCTCGAGTGATAGAGTTGTTAAAAGAGAAAGGTGCGGATGACATTGTGGTGTGCGGTGGGGGTATATTCCCAGAAGATGATATCCCCAAATTAAAAAAGGCGGGAATTAAAGAGTTGTTTACGCCAGGAACGCCCTTAGATGAGGTTGTGAAATGGGTTGAGGAAAATGTGAAGCCCAGAGATTCATAACAGTAGGAACTATAATGAATATAGCTGAGAAAATTATATCCGGGAATATCAGGTCTGTTGCCAGGCTCATCAGGGAAATTGATGATAATGTCCCTGGGGCCAGAGAAGTTCTTAGGGATATTTATCCATCTACCGGAAAGGCATATGTAGTTGGTATAACTGGTTCACCTGGCGGAGGGAAATCTACATTAGTAGATCAGATGGTGACTCACCTTCGAGCTGCCGGAAAGACCGTAGGTGTCCTTGCAGTAGATTCAACCAGCCCTTTCAGCGGTGGCGCCATATTGGGTGACAGGGTCAGGATGCAGCGTCATAGCATGGATGAAGGTGTGTTTATACGTTCAATGGCAACCAGAGGCTCCTTTGGGGGCATTACTCAATCGACAAGAAGTGCTATTGATGTCCTGGATGCCATGGGAAAGGACTATATTATAGTTGAAACAGTTGGTGTCGGGCAGGATGAAATAGATATTGTTCAGAGCGTAGATACTACTATTATAGTACTCGTACCTGGAATGGGCGATAATGTTCAGGCCCTCAAGGCAGGCATCTTAGAGATAGGGAATATTTTTGTAATAAACAAAGCTGATAGAGAAGGAGCAGACAAGACGGTAAACGATATTCAGTCGATGATCGAGATGAATGAAAAAAGATATAAAGATGGGTGGAAACCGCCAATCCTCTCGACTCAGGCAATATCTGATAAAGGAATAATCGAAATTCTGGATGAAATTGACAAACATCGCAAACATTTGCAATCTTCTGCACAAATACAATCTATGCGAAAGTATGAAAAGGCCAGAAATGATCTCTCCGAGATGATAAAGGATAAAATCATTCATGATGTCTATGACGAAATCACTGAGTCAGGTGAGCTTGAAGCCACACTCCAATCAATTGTAAAGGGTGAAATCGATCCCTATACTGCTTGTGATACTATTGTTTCGAAAAAACTAAAAAAGGGGACTACATAGTGGAAAACCCTATTCCCTGGTGGGTTACTCAGATTACTTTGTTAGTTCTTGCCATTTTATCATTTTGGTATAGACCTGCTTTATACCGCATATCAGCTTAGTGAACCATTCTCATTTATTATGACATTCTTTGCCTCGAATTTTATTATACTTATTAGCGTGACCCTTCTTTTTAGCCCATGTTTGACAATTGGGTCTGAAAACAGATTCAAAATACCTCTTTTAAGCCTCTG